>NZ_JBMNDS010000021.1:0-124391 GCF_052543295.1 Streptomyces sp. SAS_270 | reverse complement strand
ACCGCCCTCCACGCGAAGTCCACGCCGAGTACGAGAAGTTGCGAATCGCCGCGTGAAATAGACGGTCAGACACCTGTCCGGCAAACGCGAGGCCCCTCATTCACCCGCGGACGCGGCAACCCTCCTATGTGGTCGTGGAACTCAAGCAGTGGAGCCAAGCGCAGCCCGAGGACGACGATCCGCTCCGTTGCCGAGTGGACGCCTACGCGCAGCCCGTTCTGAACCCCATCGAGCAGGTGCGGGGCTACTGCGACTACCTGGTCGCCTTCAACCGGTTTCTGGCCGAGCATCCGCACCGCATCGCAGGCGTCGCATATCTGCACAACGCCACCGAGTTCGGCGCCGTGGGCCTGTACGAGGTGGAACAGAGCGAACGCGGGCGACTGTTCACCGCCGAACGAAGGGGAGAATTCCTCGAGTACCTGCGGTCGAAGTTGTCACCTGAACCCGGAGCGTCGGCCGCCGACGAACTGCTCGCAGCCAAGGTGCAGCCCTCAAAGCAGTTGATCGCCGTTGCCGCCCAGGAAGTTCGGGAACGCGAGCAGTTCGTCCTGCTCGACGAACAGCGCGTGGCCTACGAAACCGTACTGACCGCCGTCCGGCGGGCGCGGCAGGCGGATCACAAGGAAGTCGTCGTCGTCACCGGCGGTCCGGGCACAGGCAAGAGTGTCATTGCCCTTTCGCTCCTCGGGGAGCTCTACCGGCAAGGCATCGCGGCCCTGCACGCGACCGGATCACAGTCCTTCACCAAGACGATGCGCAAGGTGGCGGGCGCGCGCAGGCGTGAAGTGCAGGATCTCTTCAAGTACTTCAACAGCTTCATGACCGCCGAACGCAACGGTCTCGATGTCCTGATCTGCGACGAGGCCCACCGGATCCGTGAGACGTCGGCCAACCGGTACACGCGAGCCGCGGAGAGGACCGGCAAGGCGCAGATCGACGAACTGATCGACGCGGCGCGCGTACCCGTATTCCTCCTGGACCAGCACCAGGTCGTTCGGCCGGGCGAGATGGGCACCGTGGAGGAGATCGAGACGGCAGCGGCGGAGAAAGGGCTGCGGTGCCGGGTCGTTTCCCTCGACAGCCAGTTCCGATGTGGCGGCAGTGACGCCTACCTGCGCTGGGTGCTCCGTCTGCTCGCCCTGGAACCGGGCGGAGTCGTCGACTGGGAGCCCGACGGCAAGGTCGGTCTCGAGGTCGTCGACAGCCCGCAGGAGCTCGAGGCGTTCCTCACCGCACGCCGGGCCGAGGGGTACAGCGCCCGGATGTCGGCCGGATACTGTTGGCCGTGGACCAAGAAGACGCCGCCGGGCCAGGCACTCCCGGCCGACGTCACCATCGGCGAATGGGCCCGCCCCTGGAACGTCTTCGGTGAGCGTGCAGTGGCCGGCGCTCCTCCGGCCGCCCTCTGGGCCACCGATCCGGCCGGCTTCGGACAGGTGGGCTGTGTCTACACCGCCCAGGGATTCGAGTACGACTGGAGCGGCGTCATCCTCGGCCCGGATCTTGTCTGGCGCGACGACCGCTGGGTCGTGGACCGCGCAGCCTCGAAGGACCCGGTCTTCAAGAAGTCCACGCCCGAAGCGGACGTGGACCGGCTGATCCGCAACACCTACAAGGTCCTGCTGACCCGGGGCATGGTCGGAACGGTCCTGTACTCCACGGACGCGGAAACCCGCACCAAACTCCGTTCTCTCATCCACCCGCACGAGGCCGTGACGGTTTCCGCCGTGTGAGTACCTCGCGGCAGGATCCTTACGGATGCTGTCGTCACCCGACCTCAGTTCCTCTGCTCGCCAAGCGCCGCCCGGAGCCAGTCCAATGACCCTGTGTCCAGTACCGCGTCAGCGAGTGCCTGGCCCGTCTGGGTGGTGATCCGGCCCCGGCTGTTGTCGATCCATCGCTGGGCATTGGCATAGCCCTGATCCCGGTATTCGATGCCCTGGATCATGCACTCCAATTAGTCGGCGTCGCGCGCGCAGATCGCTTCCGGGGAGTCCTTGGCCTCGTACTCGGCGACCAGGTCGCGCACGGCTTCGGCCAGGAGTTCGGGCATGCCGGCCACTTGGTCGGCGGTGATGTCGCGGGGGTCGGCCTCTCCGCTGGTGGTCAAGACCGTTTTCCTGCCAGGAGATGGCCGTCTGCTTCGGCCTGGAGACGGTGCCGGCGAAGGTGGAGGCGTTGCGGTCGAAGGCGAAGCGGATGGTGGCCCGAGGGTGGCTGGTCGAGCAGGTGCCGGGTCGGTTCACGCTCTCGGAGGGCGTGGCCGGACAACGCGCCGGATCGTGAACAGCGACCGTCAGCCCCGCAGAGTTTCTCCCTGGGGATCGAAGCAGACGAGGTGTTGTCGGCGGTGGCCCAGCCGGCGACGATCAGGTACTGGTTCGCGGCGTTCTTGCGGAGGTTGCGGATCGAGAGGCCGCCGTGAGGCGACCGGGCGACAGAACCCGGCGTACACCCCCACTCGTCTGCCGCTCTTCATGCGACGACGTGGCCCTCGTGCTCGCACGCACCAAGGCGCTGCACGCCGGACAGGTCCGGGTGTGGGAGCCTGCAGCCGACGTCGAGATGGTCGCCATCACCGCACCTGCGCCGGGCCCGCATCTTCGACGAGGGCGGCCCTGTGCCGCGTGCCCCAGCTCACCAGCAGCTGGGCACGCGGCACACGGCGACCGTCAAGACGATCTGGGCGGAACAAGCACTGTCCTGACCGTCGGCGAACGGTCCGTCTGGCAGTGTCCGGTCATTCGACCCGGAAGCCGATGCGGAAGGCCACGTCGAACGGCGAGTCGATGTTCAGCAAGAAAAAGACCCCGCCGTTCCGGGGGACGACGTTGCTGATCTGCATCCGAGCGGTTCCCGTGTCCGGGATTCCTGAAACGAGTTGGGCGATGGAGGCAAGAACGACGCTGTTGAGGTCGACCACCGGGCTGGCGACCTGAAACCAGAACTGACCATGCCCCTGGCCGCTCGCCACCCGCGTCACCCCTGTGACGTGCTCCAGGCCTTCTTCCGGCGCCGCCCGTTCCTCGTCCTGTACGGGCTCGCTCGATGCGTACATCGCCTGAGCCGAAGCCTCGTCGAATGTCCTGCTCATCGAAACACCTCGCAATTGACGGAGGAGAGACCCCGAGGTCAGAACAGGGAGCCGAGAACCAGCCGGGGGATCTTTCCGTTCAGGCGGATCGTCGAATCGGCGAAACCGAACGCTCCGCTGTCAGCGTCCACCGAAGCGCTGAACGCGAGCTGGCAGAAGTACACATGGCCCGCCGTTGCCGGGAAGAACACCTCCGCAAGGGCCCAGTCCCCTTCGACGTTCTCCCCGTGACTCTCGAACCAGCTGACGCCGTCATTCCACGTCGGCTGCACCTGGACCGGCGGTATGGCGTCGGTGTTGGTGGTGCCGTCGTGGATGCCGACGACGGTGGAGAAGCGGCTGTGCGCGACGTAGCCCATCGCGTTCTGCTTCCAGTACTTGTTGAATTCGATCGGCGCTGCGAACCGCTGATACGGGTTGTTCTGGGCGGTGTAGAACCAGGAGCCCAGGGACAAGTAGCACGAGTCCGATCCTCCGAACGCCTGCACCGCAAGGCTGAAGGTGCCTTGGTTCTTGTCCACGGCCGCACCTGGTCCCGTCGCGAAGTCGCCGTCGTACGGTGGCACCTTCACGGTGAAGTTCGTACTCGCTCTGAACTCCGCTTCCACCGCGCCGGCGCCGGACCGGCTCAGAGGCGACGGTGCGACCTTCTCGGTCATTCGCTTTTTTTGATCGGCCCGCATCCGTTCTGCGGCCTCGTCCAGGCCAGGAGTCCCGAGAAATACGTCCAGAACCGGCCGGGAGAGTTCCGCGGCGCGTCGCAGCTCTTCCTGCTGGCGCTCGGCTCTGGCCTCGAGCGTGCGGATGAGGTTCCCGCACGCCGCCTCGGTGATGTGGGGCTCGGGGACTTTGAACCCGAGCGAAGCCTCAAGCGCCTTCACCTCATCGACGCCGTGGGCATGGCTTTCCGTCAGAGTAGACATCGCTGGCTGGCACCTCGCTGTCCGTTCGTGAAGAGGCCCGCGGCGTGGTCCTCAGTACGGCTCCACGGGAGTCGCGTGAACTGACGGGCCAGTGGCTCTCACGGCGAACGGCCAGCGCATAAGGAAGTCTGTGTCGCTCACACATCACGCCGATCGGGCGGATTGCGACATTGCCGATATCCATCGACATTTACTTACCAAGGTAGCAAGCGAGTTGGCCAATCGCATCTCGGCAACTCTATGGCACCGGGCCCCTCGGCCGGCAACCGTCAGCTCCCCAGCGTGAACCAAGCAGCCCGCGACTTCTTCCACTCAGCGTGCGTCAGATCCTTCGCCTCCGTCCCGTCCCCGTAAAGGTCGGCCGAGCCGTTGTCGGTGAGGAGTTGGGCTCGGGCGCCCGGGGCGGTGAGGTCGGGGACGTCGATGACCGCCTCCCAGCCGCCGGGGTCGGAGGTGGGGAGGTCGAGGGTCTTGGTCGGGGCGTGGGCGGGGTCGCCGTCCCAGGTGTAGAGGGCGTACGGGTCGGTGTTGTCGTCGGCGGCCCAGGAACCGGCGACGATCAGGTACTGGTTCGCGGCGTTCTTGCGGATGTCTCGGATCGAGAGGCCGCCGAGGTCCAGCTCGATCGGGGTGCCGAAGGTGGCCGTTGCGCCGCTGCCGGCCACCTTGTCGATGTTCGTGACCGGCACGAGCAGCGCCTTGCCGCCGGAGACCGCCGGAACCAGCGGCGCGCGGAAGCCGATGTACGCCGTCGTTGTCGAGCCCGGCGCGAACTCCAGGCCCTCCACGTTGAAGCCGTTGGCCTCCTTGGGGATCTCGCCGTCCGCGGTGCCCGCCGCGAAGCCGTAGCGGTCGCCGTGCGCCTCGTCCCAGGCGACCAGGTCGTCGCGGAGCTTCTTGTATGCGCCGCCGTACGACAGGGTGGTGGCCGCGCCGGACCCGGTCACCTTGGTGGTGAAGAGGGTGTTGCGGGCGGGCTTGTACTCGCCGTCCTTGTTGTTGCCGAGCGAGCCCGTCCAGTAGATGGTGTCGCCCACGCGTGCCGCGCCCTCGATGTCGATCTCCTTGGTGACACCGATCTTCGAGCTGAAGTCCCAGGTCTTGACGGGCGCACCGGACGTCGAACGGTCGTACAGGCGCAGGACGTTGGACTCGTCGTCCGCCACGACGACATACCCGCCGCCCACGTCGACGGCCGCCGAGGCGTCGCTCGACCCGGTGAAGTAGCGGCTGTCCGCGCTCTGTTGGACGGCGGCGGACGCGGCGTAGTGCAGCGTCTTGGAAGCTGTTTGTCCGTCGACCCCTGTGACCTTGACGGTGAGGTCGGTGTAGCCCCGGCCGCGCGCGGCGACAACCAGCTTGCGGGCGGCGCCCGTTCCGGTGATCGTGACGTCGCCGGTCGTCGCCACCGAAGTCCTGCTGCTCGCCGTCACCTTGACGCCGAGCGCCCCGGCGTCGGCCCCGCTCTGCCCGACCGTCACGCTCACCGTCGGGTCCCCGGTCGCGCCCACCGCGCCCGACAGGTACGCCGCGGACAGGGCGATGCTCGGGGTGCCGTAACTCGCCGCCTGCGCCTGGGTTCCCATGCTCATGAGCGCGAGCGTAAGCGCCCCGCTCGCCATGGCAATCGCCCTGCGCCCGCCGGGGGAAACGTAGTCCTGCACTGGGAGCCTTCCGTCGTCACGATGTCGACGTGAAGGCTGGGCCGCCCCCACCAACTGCGAGCGGCCTCCGTACGCACACAGGGTGAACAGCTTCGGACGCGACAGTCGGAAGTGCCCCAGCCACTCAGGGAGTTCGGCCGCCGAGCGAGCGTTCCGTGACGCCCGCCAGATGCGTCGCGAAGACCTCGCGCGCGTCCGGAGTCAGCGTGCGCAGGGCGACCAGGGCCGTGATGACGACATCGCAGAGCTCCGACCGGACGTCGTCCCAGGTGTGACTCGTCCCCTTGCGCGGGTTCTGGCCTGTCGCGCCGATCACCGCCTGGGCGACCTCGCCGACCTCCTCGGAGAGTTTCAGCACCCGCAGAAGCAAGGCCTCCGGGCCGTCGACCGCCTTGTTCGCGTCCAGCCAGGCGTGCAGGTCGTCGATCGCTTTCCAGACTTCTTCGTCAGCCATGAGGGCAGCCTCGCAGAGGCGCAGGAGCCTTCCCCGGCTCCTACTCGTCGAACAGCGTCTCCTGCTCGCCCTCCGCTGCCCGCCGCACCAGTCGGCTCCGTGCCCCCACCACCGCCAGCGTGACCGCCGCCGTTCCGGCGAGGGCCGCGGGGACCATCCAGCCTCGGTCGAAATGGTGCCCGAGGGCGTGGTCGAGGGAGAGCCGGCCGGGGCCCGTCACGGCGAGGCCCGCCGCGGTCAGACCGAGGGACGCCGCGTGCTCGTAGCCGCCGCTCTGCGCGAAGAAGCCGTTGGGCGCGTGCACCGCGGACGCGCCCGCCATCGCGCCGGCCGCCGCCGCGCCCGCCGCCGGGGTCGCGAGGCCGAGCGCCAGCAGAGCGCCACCGCCCGCCTCGGCCAGCCCCGACGCCCTGGCACTCACCTTTCCGGGGGAGTAGCCGACGGACTCCATGAACTGGCCGGTGCCCTCGATGCCACCTCCGCCGAACCACCCGAACAGCTTCTGCGCGCCGTGCGCGGCCAGCACTCCGCCCGTGCCCAGGCGGAGCAGCAGAAGGCCCAGGTCTCGTCGGTCGTAGCAGGTCATCTCGTGTCACCTCTCGTCACACCGGGAGCGCGGTACCTCCACCGTCGCACCGCGTACCCCTCCCGCGCCCGTCCCGCACCCGGTTCGCGCCGCCGTTCGGGTGGCGGGCGCCGGGGAACGGTGTGAGTCTGGCCGGCATGACGATTCAGGTGACGAAACTCAGTGATCCGGCCGTCCGGGCCTTCGTCAGCGCGGTGAACGCCCACGACCGCGACGCCTTCCAGGCGGTCCTCGCCCCGGACGCGACCATGTCCGACGACGGCTCCGACCGTGACCTCGCCGACTGGACCGAGCGGGAGATCTTCTCCTCGCACGGCCACATGGAGGTCGACCGCGAGTCCAACGACGGCCACTCCCTCACCGCGCACTACTGCAACGACGCCTGGGGCGAGATGAAGACCAGGTGGAGCTTCACCGTCGACGACAGCGGCAGGATCTCCCGCTTCGAGACCGGCCAGGCCTGAACTTCGGGACCGGACAGACCTGCCTGACCTTCGAGACCGGACAGGCTCGAATCCCGTACGAGGTCTTGCGTTGAAGCGCGCTTCAACTCCTAGCGTCCACAGGCATGGACAGCAACGAGCACCCCAAGACCACCGGCACCAGCAGCAGTACCGGCAACGGCAACGGCACCGGCACCACCAGAACACTGGGCCGCAGCGGCATCGAGGTGAGCGCGCTCGGTTTCGGCTGCTGGGCCATCGGCGGTGAGTGGCAGACAGCCGACGGACAGCCGCTGGGCTGGGGCAAGGTCGACGACGACGAGTCCGTACGGGCCGTACGCCGCGCCCTCGACCTCGGAGTCACCTTCTTCGACACCGCGGACGCGTACGGCACCGGGCACAGCGAGCGGGTGCTCGGCCGGGCCCTGGGCAAGCGCCGGGCCGATGTCGTGGTCGCCACCAAGTGGGGCAACGTCTTCGACGAGGAGACCCGGACGGCACTGGGCCAGGACGACTCCCCGGCGTACGCCCGCCGTGCCCTCACCGCCTCGCTGGAGCGCCTGGGCACCGACTATGTGGACCTCTATCAGCTGCACATCTCCGACGCCGACCCCGTGCGTGCGGCCGAACTCCGCGACACCTGCGAGGAGTTCGTGCGCGAGGGCCTGATCCGCGCGTACGCCTGGAGCACCGACGACCCGGACCGCGCCGCCGTCTTCGCCCGGGGACCGCACTGCGCGGCCGTACAGCACCGCCTCAACGTGCTGCAGGACGCGCCCGAACTCCTCGCCCTCTGCGAGCAGTCGAACCTCGCGAGCATCAACCGCAGTCCGCTCGCCATGGGATTGCTCACCGGCAAGCAGTCGGCCGGACGTGCTCTCGATGCCGGGGACATCCGCAACGCGCCGCCCGCCTGGCTGCCCGGCTTCACGGAGAACCGCGGCGCCGACCCGGCCTGGCTCGTCAAGGTCGACGCGCTGCGGTCCATCCTCACCAGCGGCGGCCGTACGCCCGCCCAGGGCGCCCTCGCCTGGATCTGGGCGCGCAGCCCGCGCACCGTCCCGATCCCGGGCTTCCGCTCGGTCGCCCAGGCCGAGGAGAACGCGGGCGCGATCGCCCAAGGGCCGCTCACCGCAGCGCAGTTGACCGAGGTCGATCGCGTGCTCGGACGGTGAGCAGCCCCGCGGGACGCCGCCGACGGCCCGGTGGCCGGATCAGTAACCCTGACCGCCACCGCCGCCACCGAACGGCTGCTGGGCGTACTGCTGCCCGGCGTACTCCGGAGCCTGCGCTGCCGCGCGGCGCGCCCCGCCCTGCTCGGTGAGGGTGATCTGCCCGGCCTTGATGGTGGCGAGCCGCGGTGCGCGGCGGGCGATGGACGAGTCGTGGGTGACCATGATGAAGGTCAGCCCGTACTCGTGCCACAGCCCTTCGAGCAGCTCCATGATGTCGTCACGGGTGCCCTCGTCGAGGTTGCCGGTCGGCTCGTCGGCGAGCAGCACCTTCGGCTTCTTGACCAGCGCGCGGGCGATGGCGACGCGCTGCTGCTGACCGCCGGACAGCTCGCTGGGCGCATGGCTCAGACGGTCGCCGAGACCGACCGAGCCCAGCGCCTCGGCGGCCCGCTCGCGCCGCTCCCTGGGCTTCGCGCCGAGCGGTACGAGCGCGGTCTCCACGTTCTCCTGCGCGGTCAGCGTCGGGATGAGGTTGAAGGACTGGAAGATGATGCCGATCTTCTCGGCGCGCAGCCGGGTCAGCTTGGCCTCGCTGATGGAGGCGAGGTCCACGCCGTCCAGCTCGACGCTGCCCGAGGTGGGCCGGTCCAGGCCGCCGATCATCTGGAGCAGGGTGGACTTGCCGCCGCCGGTGGGGCCCTGGATGACGAGCTGGTCGCCGTCCTCGATGGTGAGGTCGACGCCGCGCAGCGCGTCCACCGTCTCCTTGCCCCGCGTATAGCGCTTGGTGACGCCGGTGAGCTTGTACATGAGTTCTCCGTGACTGGACTGAAAGGGGTGGGGCGCCGCGGCCCGGGGGGAACGGTCGCGGCGCCCCGGCTCAAGAGGTGTGGCCCGAGGGCCGGTTGGCCGACCGGCCGGTCAGGAGACGCTGCGCAGCGCGTCCGCCGGGCGCATCCGGGAGGCGCGCCAGCCGCCCATGGCGCCGGCGATCAGACCGCCGGCGATGGCCAGGCCGGCGGCGAGCGCGATGGTGGTCACCGAGACCGGCGCGGACAGCGCGACCTCCATGGTGTTCTTGGCCGCCGAGGCCGCCTGCTGACCCGGACCGCCGCCACCGGGACCGCCGCCCATGCCGCCGCCACCGCCGCCGGTGGAGCCGAGTTCAGCAGTCAGCTTCGGGCTGATCGCCGTCACCGCGTACGCGGCGCCGAGCCCGAGTGCGATGCCGAGGGCGCCGCCGAGCAGGCCGTTCACGATGGACTCGCCGACGACCTGCCGGGTGACCTTGCGCGACGGCCAGCCGAGCGCCTTCAGCGTGCCGAACTCCCGTACGCGGCGGCTGACCGCCGAGGAGGTGAGCAGCGCGGCCACGAGGAACGCGGCGACCAGGACCGCGATCGACAGCCACTTGCCGACGTTCGTCGCGAGGTTCGCGGCCGTCGACAGCGAACCGGAGACGGTGTCCGCGAGGTCGGCGGAGGTGGTCACCGTCGTCCCCGAGATGTTCTTCTGGATGGTCGACTTGACCGCGTCGATCTGCTTCGAGTCGGTCGCCTGGACGTAGATCGTGGTGACCTTGTTCTTCGCGTCACCCAGTGTCTGCGCCTGCTTCAGCGGCAGGTAGACATCGGTCGTCGAGTCGCTGCTGTCCGGCGTCGCGATGCCGATGATCGTGTACTTGGTGCCGGAGATCGTGAGGCTCTTGCCGACCGTCTTCTTGTTCTCCTTGGCGTACGACTTGCTGAGCACCGCGACCTTCGCGTTGGTCTGCGTCGCCGTGAAGGTCCTGCCCTTGGTGATCTTCGAGGTGGCGAGCGGACCGAGGTCCTGGTGGGCGACATCGACACCGGCCACGGAGTACGAGTTGACGTCGAAGGAGGCGCCGCCGCCCTGGACCTGCGGCTGCCCGGTGCTGGTGCCGCCGCCGGGAGCGCCCTGGCCGCCACCGCCCTGCTGCTGAGTGGTGGAGCTCTTCGCCTTGCCCTGGGTGAAGGAGCCGTCGACCTTGGTGACGTTCAGGCTGAGCGCGCCCACCGCGCTCGCCACGCCCTTCTGCGCCGCGACCTCGGTGACGAGCGAGGACTTCAGGGACTGCCCGCCCTGCGTCATCACCCGGTCGGAGCTCTGCGTCTTGCTGCTGTCCGACTTGGCGTCGAAGTCGAACTTGGGCCTGCTGGAGGAGTTGCCGGAGGGGGCCGCCCGGGCCTTGGTGACGGTCATGTCCGTACCGAGCCCGTAGAGCGACTGGAGGACCTTGTCCTGTGCCTGCTGCATGCCGGCCGACACCGAGTTCACGGTGATGACCAGCGCGATACCGAGCGCCAGACCCATGGCGATGACCAGAGCCGCCTTCTTGCGCCGGCTCAGCTCGCGCTTGAGATAGATGCCAAACATCCCGTTCCTCGAAGGTTCTTGGCGCCCGCTGTGGGCGCGGCCACAAACTATGGAGAAACCTTTGAGTCGGCCTGAGTAAAAGATGTGTCAGGGCTGAGAAAGTGACGGCGGTCATCAAATTTCCATAAGACAGCTGATTCCTAAGCTGTGGAGGGCGTACTGCCAGGAAACGCCTGTTGGGTGGGGTGTTGGTGAAGAAGAGCGGACCGCCCGGTGCGCACCTCCCGGTGGGACGGTGGACAGGCGCACCGGGCGGTCTCGTGCTCTTCGCCGTAGGCGTTTGCTTCACCGCGTGCGGGCCGGACTGTTCGGGGTTCCGTTCCGGCGCCTTTCTTTGCCGTGTCTTTGAGATTGCCGTGCCTTTTCTTTGGGACCCCGATGTGCGGGGGCCCCGGCGCGCTTTGTACGGTCCCGGGATGCGCGATTCCTCTCCGCTTTCCCGCCGTGCTGCCCTGGGCCTCGCGGCGGCCGTGCCGCTGGCGGCCGCCACTGCCGCCGCCGTCCCCGCGTCCGCCGCGACCGCCGCAACCGTCGTCGGTGGTGAGCGACTCGGCCGTCCCGGCGTCCAGGTGAGCGGTGCCTCGGGCCTGCCCAGGAAGCTCACGGCGCGCTCCTGGCTCGTCGCGGACCACGAGAGCGGCGAGATCCTCGCCTCGTACGACGCGCACACGCGTCTGGCGCCCGCCTCCACGCTGAAGATGCTGTTCGCGGACACGGTGCTGAAGAAGTTCGACCGCGCCGAGCGGTACACGGTGACCGACGCCGACCTGGCCGACATCCCCGCGGGCTCCAGCCTCGTCGGCGTCAAGCCCGGACTCACGTACACCGTCGAGCAGTTGTGGCTCGGTGTCTTCCTGCGCTCGGGCAACGACGCGGTGCACGTGCTCAGTCACATGTACGGCGGCGTCGCCGAGACGGTGGCCGCGATGCAGGCCAAGGCGGGCGACCTCCAGGCGCTGGACACCCATGTGGTCAGCCCCGACGGCTTCGACCACAAGGGGCAGTTGTCCTCGGCGTACGACCTGACCCTCTTCGCCCGGCACGGCCTCGGCGACGCCGACTTCCGCTCCTACTGCGCGACGAAGACCGCCGACTTCCCGGCGGGCGGCAAGAAGACCTTCCAGATCCAGAACACCGACCGCCTGCTGACGGGCGCGTGGGGCGTGCGGACGTACGACGGTCTGATCGGCGTGAAGAACGGCTACACCAGCCACGCGGGCAACACCTTCACCGGCGCGGCGACCCGCGGCGGCCGCACACTCCTCGTCACCGTCATGCATCCCAGGAGTGGCGGCAGCGGTGTCTACGAGGAGACGGCCGTGCTGCTCGACTGGGGGTTCAAGTGGGCCGGGCGCGCCAAGTCCGTGGGCACGCTGGTCGATCCGGTCAGCGAGGGCGGCGCCGCCGCGACGCCGACGCGGAAGGCGGTCAAGGGTGCCGCAGGTGCTCCGGCCCCGGCCGGTCAGGCGCACTCGGCGTGGGGCATGGTCGGCGGGGCGGGCGGAGCCGTCGCGCTGCTCGCGGGCGGGGCTTTCGCGCTGCGCCGGCGGCGGCGCGCGGTGGCGGACGACGACTCCGACGCGTCCGGCCGGCACCGGGCCTGAGGGCTTGCGGGTCGCAGGCCCGAAGGTCTGCGGGCCGAAGAGGCCAAGTGTGGTGGCAGCCGTTCCGCGGTCCGGTGCTTACCTCGCGGTTTCCCGCGAGGTCCGCCCCCTGCCGGGCCGTGGAACGGCTGCCGCCTCCCCCCTAGGAGTGGTCCTTGGGCGTACCGAAGCCTTGTGCTCCAAGTGTGAAGCTTTGATGGAGGAGTGTTGAGCATATGCCTGTTACCGGGCGGAACGGTACGGAGGTTCAGCTTCCGTTTGTGTAGGTTGAGCCGTTGACCACCTCTTGGTCCGGCGTTGATCCCACGTTGATGTCGCATACGACCCCGAACGGGTCGCGCCGGCGGCCGGGCTCAGCCGCGGCCCACGTAGGGCATCGCCGTCGCCAGCACCGTCGCGAACTGCACGTTCGCCTCCAGAGGCAGCTCCGCCATGTGCCGCACCGTGCGCGCCACGTCCGCGACGTCCATCACGGGTTCCGGCACCATCTCGCCGTTGGCCTGCAGGGCGCCGGTCTCCATGCGCCGGGTCATGTCGGTCGCCGCGTTGCCGATGTCGATCTGACCGCAGGCGATCCGGTACGGACGCCCGTCCAGGGACAGCGACTTGGTCAGGCCCGTCAGCGCGTGCTTGGTCGCCGTGTACGCGATCGAGTGCGGGCGGGGCGTGTGGGCCGAGATGGAGCCGTTGTTGATGATCCGGCCGCCCTGCGGGTCCTGCTCCTTCATCTGCCGGTACGCGGCCTGCGCGCACAGGAACGCGCCGTTCAGGTTGGTGTTCACCACGTGCTGCCAGGCGTCGTACGGCAGCTCCTCGACCGGCACGCCGCCGGGCCCGAACGTGCCCGCGTTGTTGAAGAGCAGGTCGAGCCGCCCGAAGCGCTCGCGAACGGCGGCGAACAGGGCCGCCACGTCTTCGGGACGGGACACGTCGGTGCGTACGGCGAGGGCGGCGCCCGCGGGCGCCTCAAGGGTCCCGGGTGCCTCAAGGGCCTCGGGTGCCTCAAGCGCGAGGGCGGCCGTCTCCTCCAGGGTCTCGGTCCGGCGGCCCGCGAGCGCCACCGACCAGCCGGTGCGCAGGAGTTCCACGGCCACCGCACGGCCGATACCGGAGCCCGCCCCGGTCACCACGGCGATCTTCGTCTGCATGGCATTCATGGGCCAGCAGCGTACGGCGGGACTCCGTCATGCGGAACTGGTTGTCCACCATACGGAGTCCTGCCGGATGGGTCAGTCGACCTCGCCGGGGTAGCGGACGCCGATCCGGTCCCGTACGGCGTCGAGGGTGCGCATCACGGCGAGGGTGCCGTCGAGCGGGACGAGGGGGGACTCGGTCTCGCCGGCGCGCAGGGCCCGCATGACCTCGGCGGCCTCGTGCTTGAGGCTGGTGCGGGGGCCGTGGGCCGGGTCGGCGAGGACCTTCTCGGGCTCGTGGCCGTCGCGGTGCAGCACGAAGTGGTCCGGGTGGAAGAAGCCGAACGGGATGTCGATGCGGCCCGCGGAGCCGGTGACCGAGGCGGAGGTGGCGGTGCCGCCGGTCAGGGAGCAGTGCACCGAAGCGAGAGCGCCGCTCTCCCAGGAGAGCAGTGCTCCGGTCTGGAGATCGACACCCTCCTCCGAGAGCACCGCTCTCGCGACGACGTCCGACGGCTCCCCGAGCAACAGTTGTGCGAACGACACCGGATAGACACCGAGATCGAGCAGCGCACCGCCACCCTGCGCGGGATCACGCAGCCGGTGGGAGGGCGGGAAGGGCCCCGCAAGCCCGAAGTCGGCCTGGACGGTGCGCACCTCGCCGATCACACCGTCGTCGATCATCGCCTTCAGCCGCAGGATCAGCGGATTGCAGTACATCCACATGGCCTCCATCAGGAAGCGACCGTTGCTGCGAGCGAGCCCGACCAGCTCCTGCGCCTCGCCCACGTTCAGCGTGAACGCCTTCTCGCACAGCACATGGCGCCCCGCCTCCAGGCACATCCCGGCCGCGGCCCGGTGTGCCGCGTGCGGAGTGGCGACGTACACCACGTCGACGTCCGCGTCCTCGGCCAGCGACGCCCAGTCCCCGTACGCCCGCGATATCCCGAACCGCTCGGCGAACGCCTTCGCCGACGCCTGGGTCCGCGAGGCCACCGCCACCACCTCGGCGTCCGGCAGGTCCACCAGATCCGCCGTGAACGCCGCGGCGATCCCGCCCGTCGCCAGAATGCCCCACCGCACGCGTCCGTCGCCCGTCATCCCGGCCCCTCGTCGCTCTCTGACCCCTGCGAGTCCTGTGAGTCCTGTGGTCTGTGACCCCGACCACCCCTAAACGGGTGTTCGAGCTGAGAGCATAGGTCGCGGAACGAAGGAAGAGGGAGGGGCACATGCCCGAGCGTGGCCGTACCACGCGGGACGAGAGCGGCCCGGGGGGACACATACCGAACGCGACCGTCGCCGACACACGCGCGACGATCGCCGATCCGGCACCGGACCCGGGCGCCCTGCGCCGCACCGGACTCCTCGTCACCCTCGTCCTCGGCGGACTCGCCGCCACGCCTCCGCTGGCCATCGACATGTACCTCCCGTCACTGCCGGAGGTCACCAGGTCCCTGCACGCCCCGGCCGCGACCGTGCAGCTCACGCTCACCGCGTGCCTCGCGGGCATGGCGCTGGGGCAGCTCGTCGTCGGCCCGATGAGCGACCGGTGGGGCCGCAAGCGCCCGCTGATGGCGGGCCTGCTCGTCTACATCCTCGCCACCGCCCTGTGCGCGCTCGCGCCCACCGTCGAACTCCTCGTCGCCTTCCGGCTCGCCCAGGGACTCGCGGGCGCCGCCGGGATCGTGATCGCGCGGGCCGTCGTACGCGATCTCTACGACGGCATCGCGATGGCCCGGTTCTTCTCCACCCTCATGCTGATCTCCGGGGTCGCCCCCATCGTCGCGCCTCTCATCGGCGGCCAGATCCTGCGCGTCACCGACTGGCGGGGCGTCTTCGTCGTCCTCACCGTGGTCGGCATCGCGCTCACCGCCGTCGTCTGGACGAAGCTCCCCGAGACCCTCCCGCCCGGCGAACGGCACAGCGGGGGCGTCGGCGAGGCGCTGCGCGCCATGCGCGGACTGCTCGCCGACCGCGTCTTCGCCGGCTACATGCTCGCGGGCGGCTTCACCTTCGCCGCGCTGTTCGCGTACATCTCCGCGTCGCCGTTCGTGATCCAGGAGATCTACGGCGCCTCCCCGCAGACCTTCAGCCTGCTCTTCGGCGTCAACTCCGTCGGCCTGGTCATCGCCGGCCAGGTCAACGGCAAGCTCCTGGTCGGCCGCGTCAGCCTGGAAAGGGTCCTGGCCGTCGGCATCGCGGCGGTCACCCTCGCC
Source organism: Streptomyces sp. SAS_270 (assembly GCF_052543295.1). Lineage (NCBI taxonomy): Bacteria > Bacillati > Actinomycetota > Actinomycetes > Kitasatosporales > Streptomycetaceae > Streptomyces > Streptomyces sp. SAS_270. The sequence continues at coordinate 108,699 of NZ_JBMNDS010000021.1, read as the reverse complement.
GCGACCGCGCTGCTCCTGATGGCCACCGGCGCCCTCGGCGACGTCGGCCTCGCCCCCGTCGCCGCCGCCCTGTTCGTGCTGATGTCCGCGATGGGTCTCGCCCTGCCCAACACCCAGGCCCTCGCCCTGATGCGCGTACGGCACGCCGCCGGATCCGCCTCCGCCCTGCTCGGCACGTCCTCCTTCCTCATCGGCGCGATCGCCTCGCCGCTGGTCGGCGTCGCCGGGGAGCACACCGCAGTACCGATGGCCGTCGTCCAACTGGCCGCGGTACTGGTGGCAGCGGCCTGCTTCGTGGGACTGTGCCGTCCCTGGCGGAGCGGAGGCACGCCGGAGGCACCGGAAGGAAAGGCGGCGGACAGCTGAGCGCACCGCGACTGCGCATCGACACCCCGGAGAGGGCCGGGCTCGACGCGGAGGAACTGCACCATCTCGTACGCGATGTCCGCGGCCTCACCCTGGGAGCGGACCCCTGGGCGCCCGGTGTCGTACTCGTCGCCGGACGCGGTCCGGTGATCGCCGCCGAGCAGGCCGCCGGGTGGGCGGTGCGCTACGCGTCCTACGACGAGAAGACCGACTCCGGCCTCGAACTGCCGCCTGAGGCCCGCGTGCCGATGAGCGTGCACACGCCCTTCGACCTGGCCTCCCTCACCAAGCTGTTCACCGCGGTCGCGGCCATGCAGCAGCTGGAGCGCGGCACCCTCGGCGTCGACGCGCGCGTGGGGGCGTATCTGCCGGAGTTCCGCGGCGCCCGCGAACACGGCATCACCGTACGGCAGCTGCTCACGCACACCTCCGGGCTGCGCCCCGAACTCCCGCTGTACGACTGCCCGGACGCCGCCGCCCGGCTCACGCTGCTGCGCGCCGAGGCACCGTCCTCGCCGCCGGGCCAGTACCTCTACTCCGACCTCAACCTGCTCCTCCTCCAGTTCGTCCTGGAGCGCATCACCGGGCGCGGCCTCGACGTGCTCGTGCGCGACGGGATCACCCGGCCGCTCGGGATGACCGCGACCTGCTTCGGGCCGTGCCCGGGCGCGGCCGCCACCGAGGACCAGCGGCGGCCGTGGGCGAAGGCCGAGCGGGGCATGCTGCGCGGGGTCGTCCACGACGAGAACGCGTGGGCGCTCGGGGGAGTGGCCGGGCACGCGGGGCTCTTCTCCACGGCGCGCGACCTCGCCGTCTTCTGCCGCACGCTCCTGGCGGGCGGTTCCTACGGGCCCGCCCGCATCCTCGGCCCCGACTTCGTCGAGTTGATGCTCACCCCGCCGGGGCTGGGCTTCGCCCTCGACCAGCCGTGGTTCATGGGCGCGCTCGGCCACCGGGGTGCCGCCGGGCACACCGGGTTCACCGGTACGTCCCTCGTTCTCGACCCCGCGACGGACACGTTTCTGGTGCTGCTGGCGAACACCGTTCATCCCCGGCGCCGGCCTGCGGACAACGTGCCGCGGGCGGCGGCCGCCGACCGCTTGGCGCGGGCGGTGCGGGCGAGTCCGTCGGGGGTGTGAGGGTTTCGCCCCCTCCGCCCCTTCCCTGCCCGTTGTTCTGGGGGCTGCGCCCCCTTTCCCCCTGCTGTCGCGCTTCGCGCTCGTCCTCAAACGCCGGACGGGCCAAGACCCCCGCCCCTCGCCCGTAGAATCACCGGGTGAACGTCGCCTCTCCCGCCGAGACCCTCCGTGCCGCCCTCGCCGGGCTCCTCGACGGCCTTCCGCCGAAGGCGGCGACGCAGGCGGTCGACCGGCTGATCGCGAGCTACCGGGGGACCACCCCGACCCACACTCCCGTCCTGCGTGACCGCTCCGACGTGGTGGCGTACGCGGCCTACCGGATGCCGGCGACCTTCGAGGCGGTCCGCGCGGCGCTGGACGCGTTCGCGGACACGGTGCCGCAGTGGACGCCGGCGAGCCACGTGGACGTCGGCGGCGGCACCGGCTCGGCAACCTGGGCGGTGAACGCGACCTGGGACGGCACGCGCCCGGTGACCGTGCTGGACTGGGCGGAACCGGCGCTCGCGCTGGGCCGCGAGATCGCCGCGGCGAACCCGGAGCTGACGACCGCCGAGTGGCACCGCTCTCGTATCGGAGCGGCGCTCACCATCGAGAGCACTGATCTCGTCACCATCTCCTACGTCCTCGGTGAGCTGACCGTCGCGGACCGCGCCGCGGCCGTCGCCGCCGCCGCGAGTGCCGCCCAGGCCGTCGTGGTCATCGAGCCCGGTACCCCCGACGGCTACGCCCGGGTGATCGAGGCCCGCGACCGGCTGATCGGCGCTGGGTTCCACATCGCGGCCCCCTGCCCGCACAGCGCCGCCTGCCCCATCGTCCCCGGCGAGGACTGGTGCCACTTCTCCGCCCGGGTCAGCCGCTCCTCCCTGCACCGGAAGGTCAAGGGCGGCTCCCTGGCGTACGAGGACGAGAAGTTCAGCTATGTCGCCGCCACCCGCTTCCCGGTGACCCCGGCCCCCTCCCGCGTCGTCCGCAGGCCGCAGATCCGCAAGGGTCAGGTGCTCCTGGACCTGTGCGGCCCGGACGAGTCGCTCCACCGTGCCACGGTGACCAAGCGTCAGGGCCCGCTGTACAAGGCGGCCCGCGACGCCGACTGGGGCGACGCCTGGCCGCCGGAGGCATAGCCGGCCCGAGCCCTACTCCGTCCGCAGCGCCGTCGCCGTCCGGGTGCGGGCCGCCCACCCCGCCGGCAGCAGCGCGCCGGCCACCGCGATCAGCGGTCCGCCGCAGCCGAGCAGGACGAGTTCCGGGACGCCGTAGACATCGAGGGCCGAGGCGGGCAGTTCGAGGCCCGCGCTGTGTCCCATGGCGGGCACCACCAGGTCGTGCAGGGCGAGGCCGACGGGCACCCCGACCGCGCCGCCGAGCACCCCGACCCCCAGTACCGAGGCGATGACCATCGCGATCGTCTGCCGCGGTGTCATGCCGAGCGCCTTGTGGATGCCCAGGTCGCGGACGCGTTCGCGGGTGTCCAGGACCACCGAGTTGAGGACACCGAGGCCGGCGACCGCGACGAGCATCAGGGTGAGGATCGAGGTCAGCGCGTTCAGGATGACGATCACGCTGCTCCGGTCGTCCGAACCGCCGGCGACCGCGCTCGCGCCCGTCGCCTTCAACGCGGTGTTCAGCGCGCGGGCGTAGGCCTGCGCGTCCGTGCCCGGCCGTACGTCGATGTGGTACTCGACGGGCCGCAGCCCCGGGTCGGCAGCCTTGAGCGTGGCCGCGTCGGTGAGCAGGGTCCGGCCCTGTTGTTCGGTGCTGAAGACCTCCCCGACGATCCGGACCCGGACTGTCCGGCCATGGTCGCGCAGGGCGACGCTGTCCCCGATCCGGGTGCCGGTGGCGGTCAGGAAGGGCGTCGGTACGACGGCCTCGCCCGCGCCCTCGAACCAGCGCCCGGAGATCATCCGGTAGCCGCCCCAGGAGGCGTCGCCGGTGAAGGCGGAGACCTCGAAGGAGCCGGATGTCCCGGTGACCGCCACATCGGCGGTGCCGACGCCGAAGTACCTGCGGGTGCCGGCCCGGTCGTCGATCGCCTTCGTCACGGCGGCCGGGTCGGCCACCTCGTCCGGCCGGGAGGCCACGCCTCCGCGGATACGCCCCGGCCCCTCCTGCACCGCCTGCACGGTGACGTCGGAGGTGTCGTGGTCGCGGGCGGCCTGCACCTCGGTCAGCGAGGAGGCCAGGCCCACGGCGAAGGTCACGGCGACCGCGCCGAACGTGACCGCCGCGGCCGTCGCCGCAGCCCGGGCCGGCCGGGCGAACGGCCTGGCCAGGCCGAGGCCGACCGGGCGGGGGAGCGGCAGCCGCGCGGCGAGACGCGCTGCCCGGAGTCCGCGGCCCGGGCGCGCGGCGCGGCCGACGGCGAGCGCGTCGACCGCCCGCAGCCGCCCGGCCCGCAGGGCGCCCGCCCACGCGGTCACCGCCACCAGGCCCAGCATCCCGGAGGCCACGACCGCGTCGATCCACGGGGCCACGGCCGAACTCGTCGAGCCGTACGCCGTCGCCGTCTCCTCCAGCACCGGCACGGCGAGGAGGTTGCCGCCGACGACACCCAGGGCCGTACCGGCCGCCGCGGGGATCAGCGCCTGGCCGACGTAGGCCCGGACGACCTGGCCCGGAGTGAACCCGAGCGACTTGAGGACGCCGATCCGGCGCGTCCCGGCGCCGACCGCCCCGGCGACCACGTTGCCGACGACCAGGACCGCCATGGCCAGGCCCAGCACGCCGAACGTGGCGAGGAACGGCACGAACAGCGACGACTCGCGGTCGGCCTCTTTCTTGGTGGCGAGCCACGAACGCGCCCCGGCCACCGCCCCCTTGGGCATGCCCGCCGTCACCGCGGCCCGGTCCGCGGCGACCTGCGCAGCGGTCCCGGCGGCGCGGAAGCGGTACAGCATCTGGTAGCCGTCGGGCCTGCTCAGCTGCGCGGGGACCACCCAGGCGTCGGCGCTGCGGCTCACCGAGCGGGCCGTGCCGACCACGGTCAGCGTCGGCGCACCCGGCAGATCGGTGAACCGGACCCGTGTGCCCTGCGGCGCGGAGAGACCGTCGTCGGCGGACAGCACGATCTCGCCGGGGCGCGCGGCCCACCGTCCCGCGGTCAGCGTGACGGTGTCGACGGGGCCGCCGTGCCCGGTCCGTCCGACGAGCGTGAGCGGCCGAAGGTCCTGGCCGTCCAGGCGCGGTGTGGCCGACGCCGTCGGGAAGGGTCCGGCCGCCGCGGTGACACCGGCGGCGTCGGCGGAGGCCGCGAGCTGGGCGGTGGTGGCCCTCGCGGCGGCGTACTGCACGCTCAGGTGCGCGCCGTGCTGTCGGCGGAACGCCTTGTCGAAGGGCGCGCTGGAGGCCTCCAGCAGTGCTGCGCCCATGACGGACGCGGTCACCGCCATCATCGTGGCCAGCACGATCACGACGGTCTGCACCCGGCGCCGGCCCACCCCCGAACGCACCACCCGGCCCAGCGCGCTCATCGGGCCACCCCCGCGGAGGTGTCCGCGGTGATCCGGCCGTCGACGAGCTCGACCGTGCGGGTCGTGCAGGACCGGGCCAGGGCGAGGTCGTGGGTGACCAGGACGATGGTCTGGCCGTCGGCGTTCAGCTCCGCGAGCAGCGCGCGGACGGAGTCGCCGGAGGCTGTGTCGAGCGCGCCGGTCGGCTCGTCGGCCAGCAGCAGCGCCGGACGGTTCATCAACGCCCTGGCCACGGCGACGCGTTGACGCTCACCGCCGGAGAGCCGCCCCGGGTAGGCGCGGGCGTGCCGGTGGATGCCGAGGACTTCGAGCAGCTCCGCCGTCCGCCGGTTGGCTTCGGCGCGCGGGGTGCCGGACAGCTGCGCGGGCAGGGCGACGTTGTCGGCGACGGTCAGGTCGTCGAGCAGGTTGAAGAACTGGAAGACCATGCCGATCCTGGCCCGCCGGTAGCGCGCGGAGGCCGCCTCGCCGAGTGCGTCGACGCGTACGCCGTCCACGGTGACCGTTCCCGCGTCCGGGCGGTCGAGGCCCGCGATCAGGTTGAGCAGGGTGGACTTGCCGCTGCCGGACGGGCCGAGGACCGCGACGGCCTCCCCGGCCCGCACGGTCAGTGACGCGTTGGCGAGCGCGGGCGTCCCCTCGGCCTGGCCGTCGTACCTGCGGCTCACCGCGCGCAGCTCGATCAAGGGCGTGGTCATGGCGCCTCCGTGAGGTTCTGGGTTCCGGCCGGCCGACGGGCCGGATGTCCGGTGCCCTGGACGCTAGGGAGAGCGGCGGTGCCGGCGCGTCGCTCGGCGGGGCCAACTCCCGTACCCCACGCGGATGAAGGCCCGCGAGGTCATACCTGAGATGTACGTGCCGGGTGTACGCCGACGGTCTGCGCGGAGGATGTCGCGGTGCCGGTCCGGTGGGGAGAATGGGCCGGTGACGAACGCGCTCGCGAGGGACCGGATACGGGGCTGGGCCCGGCCCCTGCTGCGTACGACAGGACCGCTGCCCCGACCCACCCGGGGCGAGTTGGTCTTCGATGCGGCCCTGGCACTGGTCATCGCGGTCGGTTCCGCCCAGTACGCCCTGGACGACGCGAGCGTCAAGGTGCCCTTGGGCGTACCGATGCCGCCGGACCCGCCCGGCGTGGCGGACCCGACCCATGTGCAGACCGGGGGAGGCGGCTGGACCTTCCTCGTCCTCACCCTCGTGATCGTCACCACCGGGTCCCTGATGGTCCGCCGCCGCTACCCCCTCACCGTGCTGTGGATCGTGACCGCCGCGATCCTCCTGACACCGAACGACGTTCCCCGGCTCACGTTCTACGCGTCGATGGTCGCCGGATACAGCGCCGCGGCCTACGGCCCGTACCGGGTGCCCACGCTGGTGAGCCTGCCGGTCGCAGTGCTCCTGATCACCGGCGCGCGGGACTCCTCGCTGCCCACGGTCCCCACCCAGTACACCCCGCTCCTGATCCTCGTCCCGCTCGTGTTCGCCGCGAGCGGGCTGCGCACCTGGAAGCTCAGGACCGCCGAGGGCCGCGCCCGGCTGGCCGCGCTCGAACACGGGCGTGCCGACGAGTTGCGCCGCGCCGTGGAGTACGAACGGGCCAGGATCGCCCGGGAGTTGCACGACGTGGTGACCCACAATGTCAGCGTGATGGTCATCCAGGCGGGGGCAGCCCGCAAAGTGATGACGGTGGATCAGGAACAGGCCCACGAAGCCCTGTTGGCGGTCGAGTCCGGTGGCCGGGCCGCCCTGGCCGAACTGCGCCATGTCATGGGGCTGTTGACGATGGATGCCGAGGATGACGGCGGTACGCAGGACGCGGAGCCGGCCGCCGCGGACCTGACTCCGCAGCCCGGGCTCGACCGGCTGGCGGCCCTGGTGGCGCGGATCAGGGAGACGGGCATGGCGATCGAGTTCACGGTGACGGGGCAGCCGCGCCCGCTGCCCGCCGGGATCGAACTGGCCGCGTACCGGGTGGTCCAGGAGGCGCTGACCAACGCCGTCAAGCACGCGGGCGGCGCGTCCACCGCGGTGACCGTCGCCTACACCGCCGACCGGCTCGACGTGGAGGTCGCCGACACCGGCGGCAGCCCGGACCCGGCCGCCGTCCCCGGCAGCGGACGCGGGCTGATCGGCCTGCGCGAACGGCTCGCGGTCTACGACGGCACGCTGCACACCGGTCACCGCCCCACCGGCGGCTGGCGGGTCAGAGCCCTGATTCCCCTGGAGAGGACACCATGACGTTGCCGCCGGCCGCCGCGACCGGGCCCCTGCGTGTGGTCGTCGCCGACGATCAGGCCCTCGTCCGCACCGGCTTCCGGATGATCCTCGCCGCCGACGGCATCGACGTGGTCGCCGAGGTCGCCAACGGCTTCGAAGCCATCGACGCCGTACGGCGCACGCGTCCGGACGTGGTCCTGATGGACATCCGGATGCCGGAGCTGGACGGCCTGGAGGCCACGCGGCGGATCCTCGGAACGCCGGGGGTGGGCAGGGCAACGGGGGACCGGGCACCAGAGGCCGGGCCGCGCGACAGCGCCCCGCGCATCATCATCCTCACCACCTTCGACCTCGACCGCTTCGTCTACGCCGCGCTGTCCGCCGGGGCCGGCGGATTCCTGCTCAAGGACGTCACCCCCGAGCACCTGGTGGCCGCCGTGCGCATGGTGCGGGCCGGAGACGCGCTGCTGGCGCCGGCCATCACCCGCCGACTCGTGGCCCGGTACGCGCACCGGGGCGCCGAGCACGCAGCGCTGCACCGTGACCTCGCGGCGCTGACCCCGCGCGAGCTGGAGGTGCTGCGCCTGGTGGCCCAGGGCCTGAGCAACGCCGAACTGGCCGCCCACCTCCACCTCTCCGCTGCGACGGTCAAGACCCATGTGGCCCGCATCTTCGCCAAACTGGGATTGCGCGACCGCGTCCAGGCGGTGATCGCCGCGTACGAGTCGGGCCTGGTGAACGCGGGCGGCCCCGGCCCCCAGGACCCACAGAACCCCAACCCGCTCTAGACCCGCAGCTCCTGCGTGCAGCACTTCACGCTGCCGCCGCCCTTGAGGAGTTCGCTCAGGTCGATGCCGATCGGTTCGAAGCCGCGTTCACGGAGCGGAGCGAAGAGGCCGATCGCGGCCTGGGGCAGCAGGACGTGGAGCCCGTCCGACACGGCGTTCAGGCCCAGCGCCGCCGCCTCCTCGGCGCCCGCGAGGAGCGCTTCGGGAAACAGCCGGCGCAGCACCTCCCGGCTGCCCGGCGAGAACGCGTCGGGGTGGTACATGACCTCGTCCGTCGCGTCGTCGAGGACCGCGAGCGCCGTGTCCAGGTGGTAGTAGCGCGGGTCGACGAGGTCCAGCCCGATCACCGGCCGCCCGAAGAACTCCTGGGCCTCGCCGTGCGAGAGGGGACTGGCCCGGAAGCCGCGCCCCGCCAGCACATAGGAGGCGGTGACGGCGAAGTCGCCCTCGCCCTCGTTGATGTGGACCGGTTCGTGGACCTGCCTCCAGCCGTGCGCCCTGAACCACTCCAGGTGAGCGGCGGCCTCCGGCTCGCGCTCGCGATAGGCGAAGCGGGCGCCCAGCACGCGGCCGTCGATCACTGTCGCCCCGTTCGCCGCGAAGACCATGTCCGGCAGGCCCGGGCGCGGGGCGAGTTCCTCGACCGTGTGGCCGAGGGAGCGGTAGCGGTCGCGGAGCTCCTCCCACTGGGCGACGGCGAGCGGTACGTCGACCGGCTTGCCGGGGTCCATCCACGGGTTGATGGCATACGTGACCTCGAAGTGCGCCGGTGGGCACATCAGATAGCGCCGGGGGGTGGCGGCGCGGCGGAGAGGGGGCAAGGTGGGCTCCTCACGTGACCGCAGGGGTGGTTGGAGCCCATGGTGAGACCTGGGACGCCGGGCGCGCGTGCACCGGATGGGTTGTTTTCGCCCCATCCGCCCCTTCCCGTCCCGTCCTCATGGGGGCTTCGCCCCCTCTCCCCCCTGTCGCGCTTCGCGCTCGTCCTCAAACGCCGGACGGGCTGTACTGCATATCGCGAGACGCTCCGTCTCACTCCCCTGGTAACTTCCCCTCATGGCCAAGAAACCCGCCCCCGACTCCACCCGCCGCAGCGAGAAGTCCCGTCGGGCGATCTACGCCGCCGCCCTCGCCCTCGTGAGCGAGACCGGCTACGCGAAGACCACGATCGAGGGGATCGCGGCCCGGGCCGGCGTCGGCAAGCAGACCATCTACCGCTGGTGGTCGTCGAAGGCGGACGTACTCCTCGAGGCCTTCCTCGACCTCGGCGAGCAGGCGGCCGAGCGCGCCGGGCAGTCCGGCCAGGAGACGTACGGCATCCCGGACACCGGCGACCTCGCGGCGGACCTCAAGCAGGTGCTGCGCGCCACCGTCGACGAACTCCTCGACCCCGCCTTCGAGGCGCCCGCCCGCGCCCTGACCGCCGAGGGCTTCGTCAACGAGGAGGTCGGCCGCGAGTTCGTGGCCAAGCTCCTCGAACCCCAGCTCCAGCTGTACGTACAGCGGCTGCGCTCCGCGCAGGAGACCGGCGCCGTACGCCCCGACGTGGACCCGCGCATCGCGCTGGAACTCTTCGTCTCCCCGCTCGCCCAGCGCTGGCTCCAGCACACGGGCCCCATCACCCACGCCTACACGGACACCCTCGTCGACTACGCCCTCTACGGCCTCGCCCCGCGCTGAAAGCCGGTGCGCGCCCGCCGGAACCGCTTCGGGATCTTCATCGGGTGGCGGGCGAGCCTGCCCGGCGCGTCCGTGATGATCCCGTCGCAGCCCAGCGCCAGGGCACGGTCCCGCTGCGCCGGGTTGATCACGGTGTGCGCCCACACCCGGGGCACACCGGAGTTCACGGCCCGCAGGAGGTCGCTGTCGCGCGCCTTGTAGTCGACGTCGAGCAGGTCGACGAAGGACGCCCAGCGCTCGGGCCGGTCGGTGCGCATCTGGTCCGCCGAGCGCCACAGCTGGGAGACCAGGCCCAGCCGGTGGGCGCGCAGGGCCACCTCCGGCAGGTTGGAGTTGACGAAGACCGAGCGGGTCAGGCCCCGGGTGCGGATCAGCCCGGCGAGCGTGCGCAGACTCGCCGGGTCCTTCGCCTCCAGCATCAGTACGATCCGCCCGCCGAACCGGTCGAGGACCTCGGCCACCGTCGGCGGCCGCTCCGCGCGCCAGCCGCTGCGCAGGGAGGCCTTGGGGCGCAGCCGCACCCCCTGCCAGTCCCACAGGTTCAGCCCCCGCACCGGACCGCCCATGGAGGTGGTGCGGTTCAGGGTCGCGTCGTGCATGACCACCATGTGCCCGTCGCGCAGCATGCGGGTGTCGAAGTCGAGCACCTGGGCCGTACCGCGCTCATAGGCGGTCATCAGGCCCGACATGCTGTTCTCGGGGACTTCCCGGGCGCCGCCGCGGTGGGCGACCTCGACGACGCGGGGGAGGGCGTCCACCGTCAGCGGGCCGGTGCCCCACTCCAGCGGGGAGAGCGCGCCGCCCTGTCCCGTGAGGGCCAATGACGTGAGACCGGCGATACCCGTGAGCGCAGTCCATGTGACCATGACGACCACGGTAGGGGGATAAATACCATAAAAGTATGCAATGACACTCCATCCGGGTCCTGCGCACGCCTCGTCCCCCCTACCCCGGATGTGGGCTCTGGCCACCCGGGGCGCAGGATGGTGGGACCATGGGGCAAGCAGTCCGCACTACGGTGAGGCGAGGGGATAGATGAGCGCAGAGTTCGGCAACCGCTCCGGCGCGCAGGGCAGGATCTCCCAGTGGCTGCGTGGCCGCCGCCGCACCGAGACCACCGACGACAGCGGCCGAGAGGCCCTGCTGCTCGCCGCCGCCGCCGCGGGACTGCCGCTCGCGCAGGCCGCGTTCCCCTCCGGCTACCGCTGTTCCTGTGACCGCGTCGGCTGTCCCACACCCGCCCGGCACCCCGTCTCCTTCGCCTGGCAGACGCAGTCCACCACCGACCGCGGGCAGATCGAGCGCTGGGCCCGGCATCAGCCGCAGGCCAACTTCATCACCGCGACGGGCATGGTCCACGATGTCCTGGACGTCCCCCTGGAAGCCGGCCGCGAAGCCCTGGAACGCCTCCTCGCCGCCGGCATCGAGGTGGGCCCCGTCGCCGAGAGCGGCGACGGACGCCTCCTCTTCTTCACCCTCACCCGCGGTACGCCCGAGGACGAGGACGAGTGGTGGCCCTGCGAGCTGGACTGCCACCCCGAGACGATGGACGAGCACCCCGGGCTGCGCTGGCACTGCCGCGGCTCCTATGTGCTCGTACCCCCGGCCCGCCTCCCGGGCGACCTGAGCGTCGACTGGGTACGCGGCCTGGAACACGAACTTCCCGACCCGCTCACCCTCCTCGAAGTCCTGACGGACGCCTGCGCGCGCTACGCCAGGGACGACTCGGAGCAGTTGGCCGCCTGGCCCCACCGCGGCTGAACCGCGGGGGTTCCACGGCTATTCGCCCTTGGCGCCCGTCAGTCCCTGAACCCGGCTCAGGAACTCCACCTTGTGGTCGGACGCGCCCTTCGCAGGGTCAAGGACAGCCTGGTTGGAGACGAACTCCAGCGTCAGGGACTGCTTGACCTCACCGGTGAGCAGGGCCCGGATGTTCTGGTCGGAGATCTTCAGGTCGACGCCCTGCGCGGCCGTCTGCTTCTCGAAGTGACGGGTGCTGAAGAACACCAGCGCCCCGCCGTCCTTGGTGCGCAGCCCGACCGGGGCGTAGCCGCCGGAGGTCAGCGGCTCGTCGACGTACTGCCTGACGAGTCCGGGCCTGTTCGTGTTCTTCTTGCGCAGCGCGCGCCAGTCCGAGGTGTGTGTACCGGGTGCGAAGTCGCTGCCGCCGTCCTGCAGGTAGTTCGCGTACGACTTGCTCAACTGCTCGGGCGCCACGGCGAGTTCGGCGTCGTCCGACGTGACCGGCTGGGCCCAGCCGTCCTTGTCCTTCGTGAACTCCGGTACGTCGTCGGCGGCGAGGATCGTCAGGTACGAGGCCTGCCACAGTCCGTCGGCGCCTGAGCGGGTGAAGACCAGCAGCCAACGGGAGCCCGCGGAACCCTTGTTGGCGTCGGCGTCGGCGACGAACCAGCGCGGCCAGCCGGCCTTCTCGGGTATGACGAACTTCGCGTCGGTCAGCTTCAGCGGGGCGTGGGCCGTGTTGCCGCCCGGGCTGTTTGTGTGCCCGGCCTTCAGCTTCGCGCCGTCGATGTCGGCGAGGGGACCGGTCACCCGGTCCGCGTCCAGGGACTCGTCGTACGCCTTGTCGGCCTTGTTGTACGCGGCGGTGAAGTCCTTCAGCGCGCGGGCGGCATCGGCCCGGGTCGCCGCGGGCACCACCTCCCGCTCCCCGTGCACCACGACACACCCGCTCGCCGTCAAGGACAGTGCGGCCAGCGCACCCGCCGTCGACACCAACCGGTTGAGATCACGAAGCCTTGGTGGCCTGCGATCCCCGTGATCCCTGCGCTCCCTGCTCATCAGGTCCCTTCACCTTCCCCTTCCCGGAGGCGAACCCTACCGGGGCGAAGAAGATCGCGAGCGTCGGGACCAGGTACAGCGCCCACACCGTGACCTGGAGGACGGTCGGGTCGGGCTGGAAGTTGAAGACACCCTTGAGCAGCGTGCCGTACCAACTCGACGGATCGACGGTGCTGCTGATGTCGAAGGCCAGGTTCCTGATGCCGGGGATCCAGTTGGCCTCCTGGAGGTCGTGGACGCCGTACGCGAGCACGCCCGCCGCGACCACCACCAGCATGCCGCCGGTCCAGGTGAAGAACTTGGCCAGGTTGATCTTCAGGGCGCCGCGGTAGAAGAGCCAGCCGAGCACGACCGCGGTGGCCAGGCCCAGGGCGACGCCGATCAGCGGGCGGGGCGTGCCGTCGCTCGCCGCGTGCACCGACGCCCACACGAACAGCGCGGTCTCCAGGCCCTCACGGCCGACCGCCAGGAACGCGGTCGCCACCAGCGCGCCCGTGCCCATCGCGAGGGCCGCGTCCAGCTTGCCGTGCAGCTCCTTCTTCAGGTGCCGGGCCGTACGCCGCATCCAGAAGACCATCCACGTCACCAGGCCCACGGCGACGATCGACAGCGAACCGCCGAGCGCCTCCTGCGCCTCGAACGTCATCTCCTGGGAGCCGAACTCCAGCGCGCAGCCGAAGCCGAGGGCCAGCGCGATCGCGACACCGATGCCGATCCAGATCGGCTTCAGGGCGTCCCGGCGGCCGGTCTTCACCAGGTACGCGATCAGGATGCAGACGACGAGGCTGGCTTCCAGGCCCTCGCGCAGGCCGATCAGGTAGTTGCCGAACACGGGCTACGCCTCCTTGGAGAACAGCGCGCGGCCCCACCAGTCGTCCTTGTCGCGGACGCCGGGCGGAACGGCGAAGACCGCCGAACTCACGTGCTGGATGTACTCGTTGAGGGCGTCGGTACGCGACAGGTTGCGCTGCACCGGAATGAACCCCTTGCGCACGTCACGCTGGTAGGCGAGGAAGAACAGGCCCGCCTCCAGCCGGCCGAGGCCGTCGGTGCCGTCGGTGAAGGAGTAGCCGCGGCGCAGGATCGTCACCCCGTGGTTGGACTCGGGGTGCGCGAGCCGGACGTGCGCGTCGGGCTTCATCGCCTTCAGGAACGGCTTGTCGTGCTCCTTGGCCTTGCCCACCGGGGCACCCTCGCCCTTGTCGCGGCCGAAGATGTCCTCCTGCTCCTGCAGCGGGGTGCGGTCCCAGGTCTCGATGTGCATCCGGATGCGGCGGGCGACCAGGTACGAACCCCCGGTCATCCAGGCCGACTTGTCCTCGATGTCCTGGCCGTCCACCCACACGAACTTCTTCAGCCGGTCCGGCTCCGTGCCCGCGATGTTGCGGGTGCCGTCCTTGAACCCCATCAGGTTGCGCGGGGTCTGCGCGTCCGGAGTCGTGGACGAGGTCTTCCCGAAGCCGAGCTGCGACCAGCGGATGGCGACCTTGCCGAAGCCGATGCGGGCGAGGTTGCGGATCGCGTGCACCGCGACCTGCGGGTCGTCCGCGCACGCCTGGACGCACAGGTCGCCGTTGCTGCGCGCCTTCTCCAGCGCCTCGCCCGGGAACTTCGGCAGATCGACCAGGGCCTCAGGGCGCCGGTCCGCCAGGTCGAACTTCTCGAACAGGGACGGTCCGAAGCCGATCGTCAGCGTGAGGCGCGACGGCTTGAGGCCCAGTGCCTCACCGGTGTCGTCCGGCGGCGCCTCGGCCAGACCGCCGTAGGCGCCCTCGCCGACCGCGTGCCCCGCGGTCATCCGCCGGGCGGCCTCGGTCCAGTCCTTCAGCATCTGCACGAACTCGGCGCGGTCGTCCGTCTGCACGTCGAACGCGGCGAAGTGCAGCCGGTCCTGCACCGGCGTGGCGATGCCCGCCTGGTGCGTGCCGTGGAAGGCGACCGCGGCACCGGTGTCGGCACCGGCCGGGTCCACGTCGTCGCCGGCGCGCGTCATCGCGACCGCGCCTCCGGCAGCGGCGGCGCCGAGCGCGAGGCCCGCACCGCCCCAGCCGATCAGCGAGCGCCGGGAGGGCTGCTTGCCGGCCGCTTCCGCGGTGGTGGCATCCTGGGTGTCGGTGGTGTCCGTCATGGTGTCGTCCCCTACTTCACGACGGCGGCGGCGAGCTTGGACAGGGGCTCCGCGAGCGCGTTGACCGCGTCCGAGAGCTCCTTGCGCTGCTCCTTGGTGACCTTGTCGTACGACACGAAGTCGTAGGAGGTCTTGTCCGTGCGGTACTTGTCGAGCAGCGTGTTCAGCGTGGTGAACTGCTTGTCCAGCTCGGTGGTCAGCGCCTTGTCGTTCTCCTGCGCGACCGGCTTCAGCAGGTCGTAGGCCTTCTGCGCGCCCTCGACGTTCGCCTTGAAGTCCACCAGGTCGGTGTGCGAGAAGGTCTCCTCCTCACCGGTGACCTTGCCGGTGGCGACCTCGTCGAGGAGCTCCTTGGCGCCGTTGGCCATGGAGGTCGGGGTGATCTCGGCCTTGCCGACCCGCTCCTGCCAGTTCTTGAGGTCGCTGACCAGCTGGTCGCCGATGGCCTTCTGCTCGGCGCCGAGCTTCTTGTCCTTCCAGAGGGCCTTCTCCAGCACGTGCCAGCCGGTCCACTTCTGGCCGGCCTCCACGTCGGCCTCGCGGAGGTCGACCTTCGGGTCGATGGTGCCGAAGGACTCGGCGACCGGCTCGGTGCGCTCCCAGCCGATGCGCGAAGTGGCGTAGGCCTTCTTCGCGGCCTCCAGGTCGCCGGCCTTGACCGACTTCACGAAGGCCTCGACCTTGGGCAGCGTCTCGTCGGCCTGCTCCTGTGCGTACTCGCGGTAGGCGGCGACGGCCTTGTCCAGGCGCGGGTCCCGCTTGGCGACCTTGCCGCCGCCGGTGACGGTGAGCTTCTGCCGTACGCCGTGGCCCTTCATGCCCGGGCGGCAGGCGATCTCGTACGCGCCCGCCTTCACCTCGGCGGTCAGCGTGTACTTCGTCCCGGGGCCGATGTTCTCCTTCTCGGAGACGATCCGGTCGTCCGGGAAGAGGATCTCGACCTCGGTGGCCTTCGAGCCCGTGTTCTCGATCTTCAGCGTGACCTGGCCGGCCGGGACCGACTTGCTGGAGGTGGTGCACTTGGAGTCGGCGGCGGTCACCTGAATCGCGTCGCCGTCCTTCGCGGTGCTCTTCTCGGTGCAGCCCGTGACGGCGGTCAGGGCTGCCGCGGTGGCGACGGCGGTGACGACGGAGAGTCGGACGGCTCGCATGCAAGCTCCAAGAAGAAGGCGGACTCTGCGCGCGGAATGGCCCGCGCTCATGTGGTGAGGCTGGCCTAACTTATCTGAGGCTTGCCTGAGTGATACCCACGCATACGGTGATTCAGCTCTCATGGACGGTGTACAGGCACGGCCTGATCACGGCGGCCAAAAACAGACCCCATGAAATGGTCAAGTGGAGGTCAAGAGCCCTGTTCCGGCCTAGCTGTCCCGCGCCCGCGACATGACCGGCGCACGGGATCGCCACTCGGGCGCGCGCCCTTCCTGCTGTGCGCCCCCTGGTGTGCGGAGTAATGCGCTGGAGGGCGGACCGCCCCGTCCCGGACACTGTCCGTCATGGGCATGAAGAGGGAATTGCTCGCGGGGGACGGCCTGGTCCTTGAGGTCTCCGACCGCCCCGGACCGCCGCCGCTGCGCTTCGAGACGGCAGGCGGGGGTCGCCTGTTGCTGCGGCAGGGGGGCCGGCCGGTGCTGCTGGGCCGGATGCGGGGCGAGAGCTGCTGCCGGGACCTCTTTCTGCACCGACTCGGCGACTTCCGCTCACCACTGCCGCCGCTGCGGTCCGCGGCCATGCGCTCACCGGTCGGCTGGCTGCACCGGTACACGCGCCTGCTGGAGGACGCCGAGGAGGGCCCGCTGGACGAGGGGCGCTGGCACCTTGCGCGGCGGACCGTCTTCGAGCCGGGCATCTGGACCGAGGATCTCGTACGGGACTGGCCGGGCGCCCGGCTCGAACTGCTCTGCGGAGGCGGCTGGCACGGCATCGTCCCCCTGCGCCCGTTCTCCGCCCCCGACGCCCCGCGCGTGAAGGCGTACCGCAAGCACGCGCGCGACGGCACCCTGGCGCCCGTACTCCTGTGGTGGGTGTCCTTCCTCGACGGATGGCTGATCCTCGACGGCCACGACCGGGCGGTGGCGGCCCTGGCGGAAGGCGGGAATCCGGCCTGTGTGGTGCTGGCCCGGGCGATGCCGGACGAGAAGTGGCGACGGCTGGCCGAGCAGATGACTTCCGGTCACGAGCAGCACATGGCGCGGCTGGCCGCCCTCCCGGACACCCCGGGCATCGCGCGTCAACGGACCGCTCTGGAGCGGGGGTTCGGTGACGCCGTCGCCGAGGTCTCCTACGACCACGACGCCACTCGCACCTGGCCCCTCCCCGGCGCCCCCGTGACCTGGGACGCGCTCGCGGCCGAGGTGATGTTTGAATGCCGGAGTGACTGACTACGACGTGCTGCGGGTCTTCTGCGGACCCGGTGGCGGATACGGCAACGAACTCGGCGTCGTCCGCGAGGGATCCGTACTCCCGGACCGCGACGACCGGCAGGCCCTCGCGGCCAAACTCGGGTTCAGCGAGACCGTGTTCGTCGACGACCCCGAGCGCGGCGTCATCGACATCTACACCCCCAGCGTCCGGCTGCCGTTCGCCGGATACCCCTGCGTCGGCGCGGCCTGGCTGCTCGACGTCCCCGAACTCGTCACGCTCGCCGGGGTGGTCGGTGCCCGCCTGGACGGCGAGTTCAGCTGGATCGAGGCCCGCCCGGAGTGGCCGGAGCCGCGCACCCTGCGCCAGTACGCCACGGCCGCCGAGGTCGACGCCCTGACCGTGCCGCCCGCCGGGGAGTGGATCTACGCCTGGGCCTGGGAGGACGAGGCCGCGGGCCGCGTCCGTGCCCGCGGCTTCCCCGGCCGGGGTGACGGCGTCGAGGAGGACGAGGCGACAGGCGCGGCGGCCCTGCAGCTGACGGCGCAACTGGGCCGTGCGCTCAACATCATCCAGGGCAGGGGCTCACAGCTGCTCACGGCGCCGCAGCCGGAGGGGTGGGTGGAGGTCGGGGGGCGGGTTTTCCTGGAGCGTTAGAGGGGGCGGTCGCAGCCCGTCCGGCGTTTGAGGACGAGGCCGTTCAGGCCGATACGGGGGTCTGGGGGCGGAGCCCCCAGGAGGGGGCTCACGCAGACAGCGGGAACTCTTCCCCCAACGCCCCGAACACCGCGGTGTTCAGCAAGAAAGCGCGCCGGCACTCGGCGACCACCCGCTGCTTCTCCAGGTCGTCCACACCCAGCCGGTCCAGCGCCTCGCGATAACCCCGCTTGAACGCGGCCGGGTTGGCGATCCCCTCGAAGACGTAGAACCGCACCCCGTCGCCCTTGCGCGCGAAGCCCCACGTCCGCTCGGCCCTGCCGCGGATGATCTGCCCACCGGAGAGGTCCCCGAGATAACGGGTGTAGTGGTGGGCCACATAGCCCCCGGGCCAGGTCCGGGCGCACTCGGCGACCCGGGCCGCGTACGCCTGGGTGGCCGGCAGCGCGGCGAGCGTCCCGCGCCACTCCGCGCCCCGCAGATGCGCGAGGTCACGCTCCAGCGCGGGGAGCCGCAGCAGCTCCGGCCGGATGAAGGGCCCCGCCACGGAGTCGCCGGCCAGCTCCCGCCCGCCGTCCTCCAGAGCCCGGTACACGAACCACAGCTGCTCGGTGTAGCGCGCGTACGCGTCCACTCCCAGCCGGCCGCCCAGCAGGTCGCCCATGAACGTCGACGTCTCCGCCTCGGTGTGCTGCTGGTGGGAGGCGGTGCGGATGAGGGTCGAGAAGGGCGTGCCCGACGCGTTCATGGTGGACCTCCGGGGCCTGAGCCGACCGCTTCCCGACATCCTGTCGGTAAAAACGTACCCCGGATCCCGACCGCGGCCACCTGGACGGGCCGACGAAAAAGCCCGCCCCGGGACGGGGGCGGGCTTTCTGTTTCCGGGATTCCGGGTTCCTGGGGCGCTACGGCAGTGTGAGGACCTCGGCCCCGCTCTCGGTGACGACCAGAGTGTGCTCGAACTGGGCCGTCCGCTTCCGGTCCTTCGTCACGACCGTCCAGCCGTCGTCCCACATGTCGTAGTCGTGGGTGCCGAGCGTGAGCATGGGCTCGATCGTGAACGTCATCCCGGGCTGGATGACGGTGGTCGCGTGCGGGCTGTCGTAGTGCGGAACGATCAGCCCGGAGTGGAACGAGGAGTTGATCCCGTGCCCGGTGAAGTCCCGCACCACGCCGTAGCCGAACCGCTTCGCGTACGACTCGATGACGCGGCCGATGATGTTGATCTGGCGGCCCGGCCTGACGGCCTTGATGGCGCGCGCGAGCGACTCGCGGGTGCGCTCGACGAGCAGCCTCGACTCCTCGTCGACGTCGCCGACCAGGTACGTCGCGTTGTTGTCGCCGTGCACGCCGCCGATGTACGCCGTCACGTCGAGGTTGATGATGTCGCCGTCCCGCAGCACCGTGGAGTCCGGGATGCCGTGGCAGATCACCTCGTTGACGGAGGTGCACAGCGACTTGGGGAAGCCGCGGTAACCGAGCGTCGACGGGTAGGCGCCGTGGTCGCACATGTACGCGTGCGCGACCCGGTCCAGCTCATCCGTGGTGACGCCGGGCGCGATCAGCTTCGCGGCCTCGGCCATCGCCTGCGCGGCGATGCGCCCCGCGATCCGCATCGCCTCGATCGTCTCCGGGGTCTGCACCTCGGGGCCGGTGTACGGCGTGGGGGCGGGCTTGCCCACGTACTCGGGGCGCCTGATGTTTCCCGGCACGGGACGGGTGGGAGAGAGCTCCCCTGGTACGAGCAGCGACTGGCCAGACATGCCAGCGAGTCTAACCAGCGGCCATGGGGGACCATGTCCGTGGCGAAAGGAGCCGTACATGGCCCTCTTCAAGAAGCGGACCGTCGGGAAGCCCGGCGAGTGGTACTACTGCCTGGAGCACAAGAAGGTCGAAGAAGGCCCCGAGTGCCCGGGCAAGGACCGCTTCGGGCCCTACGCCTCCCGCGCGGAGGCCGAACACGCGATGGAGACCGCCCGGGAGCGGAACCTCGAATGGGAGAACGACCCCAAGTGGCACGACGCCACGGCACAGAGCCCGGACGACGAGGGCTGAGGCGACGGTGACGGCGGCGGCCGGAGGCTACGCGGCCTCGGCCGCCGCCTGGTCCTCGGCCCGCCGCAGCTCCCGCATCCGCAGCGCGTGCTCGTTCGTGCGGACGTCGTAGGTCATCAGCTTCGGCAGGCAGAGCGCGAGGAGCCCCACCGCGCCCACGCAGAGCGCGCCGCCCGCCCAGATCGAGGTGCGCACGTTCGTCCACGCCGCCATGCCGCCGGCCCGAACCTGACCGAGCTGGGGCCCCACCGAGTACGACAGCAGCTCGATCCCGGCCAGCCGGCCGCGCAGCTCGTCCGGGATCGTCTGGTTCCACATCGCGCTGCGGAAGATCCCGCTGACCATGTCGAAGCCGCCGCCGACCACGAGGAAGAGCAGCACCAGCCATACGTCGTCCACGACCCCCGCGGCCACCATGGCGAGCCCCCACAGCGCCGCCGCGAGAGCCACCACCCGCCCGTGCCGCTGGACGCGCGAGGTCCACCCGCTGGTCAGCGTCACCAGCAGCGCCCCGGCCGGCAACGCCGCGTACATCAGTCCGAGTGACCACTCGGCGTCCAACTCGTCGGCGAGGAACGGCAGTACGGCGAGCGGCATCGCGAAGAACATCGCCGCGAGGTCGATCGCGTACGTCCCGAGAAGCTCCTTGCGGCTCCACGCGTACCGGGCGCCCTCCGCTATGGACCGCAGCGACGGCTTCGCGGCCTCGTGCGAGGCGGGTGCCGCGGCGAGCCCGACGATCAGTACGACCGACACCGCGAAGGTGGCCAGGTCGGCGGCGTAGGCCCAGCCGAGTCCGGCGTACGCCACGACGACGCCCGCCAGCGCCGGACCGGTGACCCCGCCGACGGTCCACCGCAGGGAGTTGAGGGAGGCCGCGGCCGGCAGGTGCTCGTGCGCCACGATCCGCGGGACGAGCGAGTCCAGCGCGGGCCGCTGGATCGACTCGAGCGCGGACGCCAGCGCGGCCACCCCGTACAACGGCCACACCGACGGGTGCGGCAGCAGCGTGTTGACCAGGAGCACGGCGCTCAGGACACCCTGCCCGGCCTCGGTGAGAAGGATCAGCTTCCGCTTGTCCAGGGCATCGGCGAGCGCCCCGCCGTACAACCCGAACACGATCAGCGGCACCAGCTCCACGGCCCCGATCGCGCCCACGGCCGCCACCGACCCGGTCAGCTCCTTCATCTGCACCGGCAGCGCGACGAACGTGAGGAAACTGCCGAAGCCGGTGATCAGCCCCGCCACCCACAGCCGCCGGAAATCGGCGGACGCCCGCCACGGCGCGAGATCGGGCAGCAGACCGCGCAGCCGGGCGGCGGGAGCAGGGGAGGGCGCGTCGTCACTCACGAGGGGCCATGCTCAGCGGCAACGCCCCCCGAGAGCAACCGCTTTAATCGCGAGCCGGGCCGAGGCGCCCCTGTGACAGGGGAGTCGCTACCACCGCGCCGGCGGCGGCCCCGTCAGCCGGTCCGCCAGCCGCGCCATCCGGTCGCGAAACCGCAGGCGGCCCCGCCCCTCCGGCACGGAGTTCTCCCCGGCGCCCGCACTCACCAGATGCTGCACCGTGTCGAGGTCCAGATCGGTCCCCGCGGGCACCGCCAGCGCCTCGTGCGCCATGGCGTCCAGCTCACGGTCCCCGGAGTCGAGCGCGAGCACCGTCGCCCCGGCCCGCCGGGCGTCGTGCACCCGCTCCAGCAGCGCGGCACCAGGTGCCCCGGGCGAGACGACCAGCAGCGTCTCCCCCCGCCGCGCCGCCTCGATCCGGCCGAGGCCCACGGCCAGGTGCGCGGGGTCGGAGTCCCGCGCCCGGTGCCGCACCAGCGTCGGCGTCAGCTCCGGCGTACCGGACCAGGCCGCCTCGTCCACCAGGTGTGCGGCCAGGTGCCACGGCTCGTACTCCGGCGTGCCCACGAGCAGCAGCCCGCCGCCGTACGTCACCACGGACCCGCGCAGCGCGCCCGCGAACCGCCGGGTGGCCCCCAACCACTCGGTCCCGGCGAGCACTTCACGCAGCAGCGCGACCCGTACGGCGTCCATGCGCACGCATCCTGCCGCAACCGGCCACTTGTGACCCGGAGTTCACCACGAATTCGCCCAAGTGGGGCAGGACCCGGTCCATGGCAGAGGCAAACACGGCAACCATCCCCTTCCGCGCGGGCCGTGAGGGCTACGCGAGCTTCCGGATCCCCGCTGTCGTCGTCACGCACACCGGCGCCCTGCTCGCGTTCTGCGAGGGCAGGGTCGACTCGGCCCGCGACTACGGGAACATCGACATCGTCCTGAAGCGGTCCACGGACGGCGGCCGCACCTGGGGCCCGCTCCAGGCCGCCGCCAGGAACGGCGACAACCTCGCCGGCAACCCAGCCCCCGTCGTCCTCGACACCGGCCGCGTCCTGCTGGTGCACGTCCGCTCCGCCGCCACCGCCTCCGAGGACCTCCTGCTGCGCGGCAAGGTGAAGGACGCCGACGGGCGCCGGGTCTGGGTGCAGCACAGCGACGACGACGGCGTCACCTGGTCGAACCCCAAGGAGATCACCAAGCAGGTGAAGAAGCCAGGCTGGCGCTGGTACGCGACCACCCCCGGCCACGCCCTCCAGCTCACCACCGGCCGCGTCGTCGTCCCCGGAAACCACACGCTCCCGCCCACCGGCACCGACAACGGCACCGAGCCGCAGTACAACAGCGGCCACTGCCTGCTCAGCGACGACCGCGGTGAAACCTGGTCCCTCGGCTACCTCGACGAGAACACCAACGGATACGTCAACGTCAACGAGACCACGGCCGCCGAACTCCCCGACGGCCGCGTCTACTTCAACACCCGCACCGACTCGCCCTCGCCCGGCACCCGCGCCGACGCGTACTCGACGGACGGCGGCCGCACCCTCGTCAAGCCCTTCCGCCCCCAGGCAGGCCTTGCCGGTCCCGTCGTCCAGGGCAGCGTCCTCCAACTCCGCGACCCCGACCTGCTCCTCTACTCCGGCCCCGCCGACCCCGCCACCCGCGCCCTGATGACCGTCCGCGCCTCCACCGACTCCGGCATCACCTGGCGCACCGCGCACACGGTCGACGGGCTGCCCGCCGCCTACTCCGACCTCGTCCGCGTCGACGCCACGACCGTCGGTCTCCTGCACGAGAGCGGCGACTTCGGCGCGTACGAGACGATCGCCTTCCGCCGCATCCCCGTGACCGCCCTCACCTGACCGCCACCGGCCGCATCCACGCACGTAAGGTCGGCCCATGACCTCTACCGACAGTGCACAGCAGCCCGCCGCAGACGCCCCCGCGAAGGCTCCGGCCAAGGACCCGTGGGACCTTCCGGACGTGTCCGGTCTCGTCGTCGGTGTGCTCGGCGGCACCGGCCCGCAGGGCAAGGGCCTCGCCTACCGGCTCGCCAAGGCCGGCCAGAAGGTGATCATCGGCTCCCGCGCCGCGGACCGCGCGCAGGCGGCCGCCGACGAGCTCGGCCACGGTGTCGAGGGCGCCGACAACGCCGAGACCGCCCGGCGCAGCGACATCGTGATCGTCGCCGTACCGTGGGACGGACACGGCAAGACGCTGGAGTCGCTGCGCGAGGAGCTGGCCGGAAAGCTCGTCGTCGACTGCGTCAACCCGCTCGGCTTCGACAAGAAGGGCGCCTACGCGCTCAAGCCCGAGGAGGGCAGCGCCGCCGAACAGGCCGCCGCCCTGCTGCCCGACTCGCGGGTGGCCGCCGCCTTCCACCACCTCTCCGCCGTCCTCCTGCAGGACCCGGAGATCGTGGAGATCGACACGGATGTCATGGTCCTCGGCGAGGAGCGGGCCGACGTGGAGCTCGTGCAGGCGCTGGCCGGCCGCATCCCCGGTATGCGCGGCGTGTTCGCCGGACGGCTGCGCAATGCCCACCAGGTCGAGTCGCTGGTCGCGAACCTGATCTCCGTCAACCGCCGCTACAAGGCGCACGCGGGCCTGCGCGTCACGGACGTCTGAGCGCATGGGGGACACTGGATGCCACCAGCAGTGTCCCCCGACAGGAGAACCGGTTCCATGCCCCGTCTCGCCCTCTATGCCCTCGTGGTCTGCGCGCTGTCCGTGGCCGCGGCCGTCGTCTCCTTCGCGCAGGGCAGCTGGCTGGGGATCGTGTGGGTGCTGCTGGCGGGGCTGTCGTCCAACATGTGCTGGTACTACGCGCGGCGCGGCAAGGCGCGGGGCTGAGCGGGCTCCGTCAGGGGCTGACCTGGCAGAACTCGTTCGTGCCCTGCCAGAAGCGGTACATCTCCTGGCCGCAGTACGACTCGTAGTCCGTGATCCCGAGGCTGCTCAGGATCGAGTCGATCACGTCGAAGAACTCGCGGTTCACCGACGGGACCCACAGCAGCGCGAACACGAACAGCAGACCGAACGGGGCGAACGGCTCCACCTGGCGCTTCACGTTGTACGACAGCCAGGGCTCGATCACGCCGTAGCCGTCCAGCCCCGGCACCGGCAGGAAGTTCAGGATCGCGGCCGTGACCTGGAGCAGGGCGAGGAAGGCCAGCGCGAAGCGGAAGTCGCGCGGCACCCCGTCCAGCGCGTCCAGCCAGAACGGCGCCGTGCACGCGACCGCGAACAGGACGTTCGTCAGCGGGCCCGCCGCCGAGATCAGGCTGTGCTTCCAGCGGCCCTGGATACGGCCCCGCTCGATGAACACCGCGCCACCCGGCAGACCGATCCCGCCCATGATCACGAAGATCACCGGCAGCACGATGCTGAGCAGGGCGTGCGTGTACTTGAGCGGGTTGAGCGTCAGATAACCCTTCGCGCCGATCGAGATGTCACCGCTGTGCAGTGCCGTACGAGCGTGCGCGTACTCGTGCAGACACAGCGAGACGATCCACGCGGCCGTGACGAACAGGAACACCGCCACGCCGGGCTGCTCGGCGAACCCCGTCCAGGTCGCCCAGCCCGTCACCGCCGTGACGGCAACGATCCCGACGAAGACGGGGCTGATCCTCCGGTCGCTGCGGCGGGATGCGGCGGTGGTCATGAAGAGGGCTCCTGGTGTGGGCTGCGAGTGTGCGGGTCGACCGTACCGGTGGTGTGGGGGGAACGTCCTACGGAGGGCGGGAGGTTCCTGGCAGCCGATATTCATGCACGTCCGAAACCCCGGAGCGGCGCCGGGTCCTCCCCGTAGACAATGGACCCGTGCGCTACCGCATCCTCGGCACCACCCAAGCACTCCGCCCCGACGGCACGGCCGTCCCGCTCGGCGGGGCGCGGCTGCGCGCCCTGCTGACCGTGCTCGCTCTGCGGCCCGGGCGCCTGGTGCCCGCGGCCGTCCTGGTCGACGAGGTGTGGCGCGGCGAGCCGCCCTCCGACGCGACCGGCGCGCTGCAGGCCCTGGTGGGGCGGCTGCGCAGGGCGCTCGGGCCGGACGCGATCGGGTCCGTGGACGGCGGCTACCGGCTCGCCGCGTCCGCCGACGACATCGACCTGCACCGCTTCGAGCGGCTCGCGGGGGAGGGCGCCCGCGCGCTCGCCGACGGCGACCCCGCCAAGGCGGCCGTGGTCCTCGACGACGCCCTCGCCCTGTGGCACGGGCCGCCCCTCGCCGACCTGCCCGACCGCACCGCCGAGTCGGCCCGCTGGGAGACGCGCCGTCTCGACGCGCGCCGCGCCCGCCTCACCGCGGCCCTCGCCCTCGGCCGCGCCGAGCAGGCCCTGCCCGAACTCACCGCCCTCTGCGACGGCCATCCCCTCGACGAACCCCTCCAGGCCCTGCGCATGCGCGCGTTGCGCGACCTGGGCCGTCCGGCGGAGGCACTGGCCGCCTACGAGGACGTACGCCGCCTGCTGGCGGACCGCCTGGGATCCGATCCGGGCCCCGAACTGCGGGCGCTGCACGGGGAGTTGCTGAGCCCGGACACCGGGTCGGACGCACCGCCGTCCGCGTACCCCGAGGTGGACGGACAGCAACCGTACGAGGCCTCGAGCGCCGACGGACGCTTCGCCGCCGACGCGAACGAAGCGGCCACCGGCTCCGCCGTCCTCTCCCGGACCCGCACCGGCTCCCCGACTCCGCCCACGCCCCCCGGCAACCTCCGCGCCCGCCTGACCTCCTTCGTCGGCCGGGACGCCGACATCGAGGCCATCCGGGGCGATCTCGCGGCGGCGCGGCTCGTGACGTTGCTCGGGCCCGGCGGGGCCGGGAAGACACGGTTGTCGCAGGAGGCGGCGGAGGCCGTGGCGTACGCGGCGCGGGACGGGGTGTGGCTGGCCGAGCTCGCGCCGGTCGACGATCCGAAGGCCGTGCCCGAGACCGTGCTCACCGCCGTCGGGGCGCGCGAGACGGTGCTGCGCGGCGCCGGCGCGGAGGAGATGCGCGCCGTCGCCGACCGGCACGACGACCCCCTCGTGCGGCTCGCCGAGCACTGCGCCAGGCGCCGCATGCTGCTGATCCTCGACAACTGCGAGCATGTCGTGGACGCCGCCGCGCACCTCGTCGAGGCGCTGCTGGAGCGCTGCCCGGAGCTGACGGTGCTGGCGACGAGCCGCGAACCCCTCGGCGTACCGGGGGAGTTGCTGCGACCCGTGGAACCGCTGCCCGAACCGTTCGCCCTGCGGCTGCTCGCCGACCGGGGCGCCGCCGCCCGGCCCGGCTTCCGGATCGACACCGACGACGAGACCGCGGCGGCGGCCGCCGAGATCTGCCGCCGCCTCGACGGACTGCCGCTCGCCATCGAGCTGGCCGCCGCCCGGCTCAGGATGTTGACGCTCCGCCAGATCGCCGACCGGCTCGACGACCGGTTCCGGCTGCTGACATCGGGCAGCCGTACGGTCCTGCCGCGCCAGCAGACCCTGCGGGCCGTCGTCGACTGGTCCTGGGACCTGCTCGATCAGGACGAACGCGGCACGCTGGGACGGCTGTCCGTGTTCGCGGGCGGCTGCGACCTCGCCGCCGCCGAAGCCGTCTGCGGACCCGCCGCCCTGGAGGCGCTCGGCTCCCTCGTCGACAAGTCCCTTGTCGTCGCGGCCCCTTCGGGCGACGGAGCGATGCGCTACCGCCTCCTGGAGACCGTCGCCGAGTACGCGGGCGAACGCCTCGACGAGTCGGGGCAGCGGGCGGCCGCCGAACGCGCCCACCTCACGTACTACCGCGAACTCGCCCGCACCACCGACCCGTTGCTGCGCGGCCCCGACCAACGCGCGGCCGTGGAACGGCTGGAACTGGAGTCGGAGAACGTACGCGCCGCCCTCCAGCGCGCGGTCGCCGCGCGCGACGAGCAGGAGGCGCTCTGCCTCGTCCTCTCACTGGCCTGGTACTGGCAGATCCGCGATCTGCGCATCGCCGCCCGCCACTGGTCCCAAGAGGTCATGGCCCTCTTCCCCGACCCCTTCGCCGAGCCCGTACGGCAGGCCGCCCCGCTCTACGAGACCTGCACCGACTCCCCGCCGCCGATGCGCCCCGAGGTCCTCGACGAGGCCCGGCGCGGCGTGCACCTCGTCCATCTCGCCTGCATGGACATGGATCTGGACGCCTGGCAGGGCCCGCAGGGCCAGGCGAAGCTGCGCGTCATCAGCGAGACCTACAGCCCGGGTCTCCCGCAGACCTGCCGCAGCCCCGGCAACCTCTGGTTCTACGCCGTGATGCTGACCGGAGACATGGAACGGATGCGCGCCGTCATCGACGAGAACGTCCGCACCTGCCGCGAACTCGGCTACCAGTGGGAGCTGGCCCTCTGCCTCCAGACCCGCGCCAACATGCTGGCCAACCGGGCCTCCTGGGCGGGCGACGCGGCCCGCGACGCCGACGAGGCGCTGGAGGTCTTCACCCGCCTCCAGGACGCCTGGGGCTGCGCCGAGGCCCTCTCCGCGCGCGGCGAGGCCCATGAGCGCCGGGGCGAGTACCCGCTCGCCGCCGCGGACTACGCGGAGGCGATCACGTACGCCGAACGGCTCGGCGCCCGAGCCCAGATGGCGGTGCTCAGCGCCCGGCTCGGCGGCGTGCTCATCGAGTCGGGGGAAGCCGAGCGCGGCGAGCGGATGCTGCGCGAGGTCCTGGAGCGTGGCGACGGAACCGTCAACGAGGCGATGCCCGCCTCCCGTCTGTTCCTCGCGATGTGGCTGGGCCGCACCGGCCGGCTCGACGAGGCGCGCGAGCAGATGCGGCTGCTGCGCGAGAACTTCGAGGCCGTCACCTTCGTCGTGTTCGACGGGTTCGTGCTGGGCGTGGAGGCCTGGCTGGACGCGATGGCCGGGCAGTACGGGCCCGCCCTGGACAAGGCGCGGCAGGCGATGTCGCGGGCCACCGACTCCCTGTCGCAGGTGATCGCCCCGCAGTTGGTCGCCGCACACCTGACCACCGCCGCCATCGCCCTCACCGGGCTGGACGACGGCCACCGTGTCCGGGACGCGGCCGTGCTGCTCGGCGCCGCCGACCACCTGTTGCCGCCGGGCCACTTCGTGGGTCCGATGGAGGACGAGGTGCGCGCCCGCGCGGAGGCGGGCGTGCGGGCACTGTTGGACGACGCGGCGTATCGGGCGGCGTACGCGGAGGGCGGCGGGCTCTCCGCTGAGGAGGCCGCCGCCCTCATCTGACGCGGACCGGGGGGCTGTTGCGTGGTGACCGTCAGGTCTTGGTGGTGAACTTGCGGATGGCGATCGGTGCCATGACCGCGGTGAGGACGGCCGCCCAGATCAGGGTCACCAGCACGTCATGGGCGATCGGCTGGCCGCCGTTCATCAGGCCGCGGGCGGCGTCCGCCAGCGACGAGAGCGGGTTGTAGTCGGTGAATGCCTGGAGCCAGCCGGGCATGGTGTCGGTCGGGGCGAAGATGGACGAACCGAACTGCAGAGGGAACAGCACGAGGAACCCCATTGCCTGGATGGACTGGGCGTTCTTCATCACCACGCCCATGGTCAGGAAGATCCACATGATGCCGAAGCCGAAGACGACCGCGAGTCCGACGGCGGCGAACAGCCCGGCGACGCTCGACACGGAAAGGCCGAGGATGAAGCCCACCGTGAGCAGCACGGCCGTGGCGACCAGCATGCGGCACAGCTCCACCGTGATCTTGGCGATCAGGACCGAGGAGCGGGCGATCGGCAGGGACCGGAAGCGGTCCATCACGCCCGTCTGGAAGTCCTGACTGAAGCCGGTGCCGACTCCCATGGCGATGTTCATGCCCATCATCGCCATCAGGCCGGGGACCACGTAGTTGACGTACTCCTCCTGGTTGCCCTTGCCCGCGATCGAGCCGCCGAAGACGAAGACGAACAGCAGGCAGAAGACGATCGGCATCAGGATCGCGTCGAACATCGACTCCGGGTCCTGGCGGATCCACAGCAGGTTGCGGCGGACCAGGGCGCCGATGTGGCGCAGGTTGCCGCGGAGCCCGATCCGGCCGTCGTGCTGGTCGCCGGACAACTGCTGGCCGGGCTGGGGCTGTTGGGGCTTGGTGAGGGTGGCGGTGCTCATACGGCGACCTCCGCGAGTTCGGGGGACGCGTCCTGCGGGGCACCGGCCTTGTGGCCGGTGAGGGACAGGAACACCTCGTCCAGGCTGGGCAGTTCGGTGGTGATGCCGGCGAGCGTGATGCCGCGGGCGGTGAGTGCGCCGACCACCGCGGTCAGTTGCTCGTCGCTGAGGATCTGGACGACGACGGAGCCGGTCTCGACCTCCACGGTCGCGTTGCCGGGGCCGGTGAGGCCGAAGTCGTCGAGCGCCGCCGCCGTCGGGCGCAGCTGCAACGGATCCGCGGGGCGGATGCGCAGGGTGCGTCCGCCGACCCGGGCCTTGAGCTCGTCGACACGGCCGTTGGCGATGACCTTGCCGTGGTCGATGACCGTCAGCTCGTTGGCGAGCTGCTCGGCCTCCTCCATGTACTGGGTCGTGAGCAGCACGGTGGCGCCGTCGGCCACCATGCGCTTGACCTCCTGCCACACCTCGTTGCGGGTGCGCGGGTCCAGGCCGGTCGTCGGCTCGTCCAGGTACAGGACGGCCGGGTTGCCGATCATGGACGCGGCGAGGTCGAGACGGCGGCGCATACCGCCGGAGTAGGTGGATGCCGGGCGCCTGGCCGCATCGGTGAGCGAGAAGCGCTCCAGCAGCTCGTCGGCGCGGCGGCGGGCGTCCTTGCGGGGCAGGTCGAGGAGGCGCCCGATCAGGTAGAGGTTCTCCCAGCCGGGGAGCTTCTCGTCGACCGAGGCGTACTGGCCGGTGAGCCCTATGACGCGGCGCAGCTGGCGGGGCTGCTTCAGCACGTCGTACCCGGCGACCGTCGCATGGCCGGAGTCGGGGGTGATCAGGGTGGACAGAATGCGTACGAGGGTGGTCTTGCCGGCGCCATTGGGACCGAGCACACCGAGGACGGTGCCCTCATGGACGTCCAGGTCGACGCCGTCCAGCGCCTTGGTCTCGCCGTAGTGCTTGACCAGCCCCCGAACGGTGACGGCGCTCTTCGCGCCGCTACTGGGGTTCTTGTCGATTCGCGTCATGCCGATGACGGTCCCAGGCCCCACCGACAAACCACCGACAGTTCACCGACAGCAGTCCGGGCCTGCTGACAGATCACCGACAGCCGTCGGCAGGGGGCCAGGCTCTTGAAACACGCACACACCGCAACCACCCATTGAGCAACCCCGACGGCGAGCAATTGGGTCCGCGAGAGCGGCGCCGGTTTAGGCGCAAAAAAAGGGACAGCCCGCCGATGGGGGAAGTTCGGCGGGCTGTCCTGGTGCCACAGTGGTCTTCAGCGGCCTTCAGCGGCCGCCTTCGGTGTTCCTCAGTGGACGGAGTGCTCCTCCTGGGGGAACGTTCCGCCGACGACGTCCTCGGCGAAGGCGCGCGCCGCGTCGCCCATGACCGACCGCAGGTTGGCGTACTGCTTCACGAACTTCGGCATCCTGCCGCCGGTCAGCCCGAGCATGTCGGTCCAGACGAGGACCTGTGCGTCCGTCTCCGGACCCGCGCCGATGCCGACCGTGGGGATGTGCAGGGTGCGGGTGACCTCGGCGGCGAGCTCCGCCGGGACGAGCTCCAGGACGACGGCGAAGGCGCCCGCGTCCTGGACGGCCTTGGCATCGCGCAGCAGCTGCTGGGCGGCTTCCTCGCCGCGGCCCTGGACGCGGTAGCCCATGGAGTTCACGGACTGCGGGGTCAGGCCGATGTGCGCCATGACCGGGATGCCGGACTCGACCAGCAGCTCGATCTGGCGGTGCGAGCGCTCGCCGCCCTCCAGCTTCACCGCGCCCACCCCGGCCTCCTTGACCAGGCGGGTGGCGGAGCGCAGGGCCTGCACCGGGCCTTCCTGGTAGGAGCCGAAGGGCAGGTCGCCCACGATGAGGGCGCGCGAGGTGCCGCGTACGACCGCGGCCGAGAGCATGGTCATCTCGTCGAGGGTGACGGGCACGGTGGTCTCGTATCCGAGGTGGCAGTTGCCCGCCGAGTCGCCGACCAGCATGACCGGGATGCCGGCCTCGTCGAAGACGGACGCGGTCATCGCGTCGTACGCGGTGAGCATGGGCCACTTCTCGCCGCGCTCCTTGGCGGCGGTGATGTCGCGGACCGTGATACGGCGGGTGCTCTTGCCTCCGTACAGCGCTTTGCTGCTGTCGGTGGTCTTGAGGACACCCTCCGCAGGCTGCTTCGTGGCAGCCGAAAGCTGCGTCATCGCAACGGCTCCTTCAGTCATCTCGAGGCACCCTGACGGCGTCCCCGGATCACCTCCATGGTGGCACTTCGTGTCACGCGCGGCTAGAGCGGGTCGAGCGACGCAGGTCATAGTCGAGCGCCGGTCCACCGGGACGGGGCAGCCTGAGCGCGTTCGTAAGGTTTCCGTAAAGCATTTTCGATACGAGACGGTGCCGTATCGAAATTCGCTAGGCTGACCTTCATGACAACTTCCGCTGCCCCCGCCGAACGGCGAGTGCCCGAGGCGGTCCACCGGCGCCGCTGGGCCATCCTCGGCGTCCTCATGCTCAGCCTGCTGATCGTGGTGCTCGACAACTCGATCCTGAACGTCGCGATCAAGACGATCTCGACCCCGGCGCCCGTCGGCCTCGGCGCCACCCAGGGCGAGCTGGAGTGGGCCATCAACGCCTACACGCTCGTCTTCGCCGGCCTGCTCTTCACCGCGGGCCTGCTCGGCGACCGGCTCGGCCGCAAGAAGGTGCTGCTCGCCGGTCTCGCCGCCTTCGGCATCGGCTCGGCGCTCGCCGCCGAGTCCGGCTCGCCGGTCCAGCTCATCGTGTTCCGCGCGGTGATGGGCTTCGGGGCCGCCTTCGTGATGCCCGCCACCCTCGCCGTCCTGATGAACGTCTTCGAGCGCGAGGAGCAGCCCAAGGCCATCGGCATCTGGGCCGGCGGCGTCGGCCTCGCCATCGCGATCGGCCCGATCACCGGCGGCGTCCTCCTCGACCACTTCTGGTGGGGCTCGGTCTTCCTCATCAACGTGCCGATCGTGCTGCTCGCGCTCGGCCTGATGTTCTGGCTCGTCCCCGACTCCCGCGACCCGAACCCCGGCCGTCTCGACCCGGTCGGCGTCGTCCTGTCGGTCATCGGCCTCGTCCTTCTCGTCTACGGCATCATCAAGGGCGGCCAGCTCGCCGACTTCACCGACGCGACGGTCCTCGCGACGATCGCGGCCGGCCTCGCGGTGCTCGCCCTCTTCGTCGTGTACGAGAAGCGCAGCGACCACCCGTCCATCGACGTCTCGTACTTCAAGAACAAGGTCTTCTCGGCCGCCATCTCCGCCATAGCGCTGGTCTTCTTCGCGCTGATGGGCGTGACCTTCTTCTCGGTCTTCTACACCCAGAGCGTGCGGGGCTACTCGCCGCTGCAGACCGGTCTGCTGATGCTGCCGCTCGCCGCCGCCCAGATCATCTTCGCGCCGCGGGCCCGGCTGGTGGTCGAGCGCTTCGGCAACCGCGCCACGTGCACGGCGGGCATGCTGATCATCGCCGCGATGCTCGCCGCGTTCGCCACGCTGGAGACCGACACGCCGATCTGGCTCCTGGAGGTCATCTTCTTCTTCATGGGCACCGGTATGGCGCACATCATGACCCCGACCAGCGTCGTCATCATGCAGGCCCTGCCGCGTGAGAAGGCGGGCTCCGCGTCCGCGCTCAGCAACACCTTCCGCCAGGTCGGCGGCGCGCTCGGCATCGCGGTCCTCGGCTCGGTGCTCTCCACCACGTACCGCAACGGCATCGAGGACAAGCTCTCCCTGGTTCCCCCGGGCCTGCGCCACACCGCGGGCGAGTCCATCGAGGCGACCCTCGGCATCGCCGCCAGGTCCGGCGCCAACGGCAAGGCCCTCGTCGGCTCGGCCAACGACGCCTTCCTGCACGCCATGCACGTCACGGCCCTGGGCGGCGCGGCCGTCGCGGTCGTCGGTGCCGTGGTGGTCGCCCTGTTCCTGCCGGGCCGCACGCCGGCCCCTCAGGAGGGCAAGGAGGAGACGGAGTTGGTGACAGCGGACCACTGAGCGGACCCAGGCGGAAGGCGGGCACCCGAGGCGCCGGGTGCCCGCACACGCAGTGCACCAGCGAGAATCACGGGGGAGCAGTACAGGGCTACGAAGAAACGGAGTCGACGTGAGCCTCGCCAACAGCCGTCCCCGGCAAGAGGGCCCCGCTCGGGGCCGCCCCCGCAGCGAGGCGGTGGAACACTCCATCCTCGAAGGCGTGATGAAGCTCCTGGAGGAGGGCGTGCCGCTCTCGGAGCTGTCCATCGAGCGCGTCGCGCGCACCGCCGGCGTCGGCAAGGCGACCATCTACCGACGCTGGCGCGGCAAGGAGGAGCTCTTCGTCGACGTCCTGCGCGCCGCCGAGCCCCCGGATCCGGAACTGCCGGGCACCTCCATGCGCGACGACCTCATCGTCCTGCTGGAGTCGCTGCGCCAACGCGGCCTGGTCACCCGCTCGTCGGCGATCCTGCACAACGTCTACGCCCAGATGAAGAGCAGCCCGAAGATCTGGGCCGCGTACCACGCCACGGTGATCGACCCGAGGCGCCGGATGGGCACCGACGTACTGCGCCGCGGCCAGTTGAACGGTGAACTCCGCGACGACGTCGACATCGACCTGCTCAACGACCTCTTCGTCGGCCCCCTGCTCGTGCGCTCCGTCATGCGCCCCGACGCCGAACTCCCCGAGGATCTCGCCCAACAGGTGGTCGACCGGCTCCTCGAAGGGCTGCGCCCACCCGCGCCGTAGCCCACGCGGCGCGCCGGGGCCGAATGTGCGCGTTTCGTCACAGAGGCCGCGCGATACGCCCGCATTCGGAACTTCGAACGCCGTGTTGGTCGTCCTCGTGCCCGTACGGCCGTCAGGAGACGGCAGGATCGACACCGATCATCCCCTAGGGTCGTAACCGAGGGGCAGACGGTGTGCACGGCAGGTTGTGAGGCGACGGTATGGCGCAGGCGTATGTGGCGGAGACGGACAACGGCGGCTCGGGGGCCGAGCGTCGAGGTTCCCGGCTTCGGCGCCTGTTCGACGGCTGGAGAGGCGATCGCGGCATCTGGCGCCGCGGTCTGATCCTGGCCGCGCTCGCGATCGTCCTCGCGCTGGTGATGCTGCTGCACTCACGCATCCCCAACAGGATCGGCAACCTCGGCAGTCTGACGGAGACGTTCCTGCCCTGGCTGGGCATTTTCGTCCCGATCCTGCTGATCCTGGCGTTCGTACGGAAGTCGGTGACCGCCCTGATCGCGGTGCTGCTGCCCGTGACGGTCTGGCTGAACCTCTTCGGCGGCCTGCTCACCGACAAGACCGGCAGCGGCGGCGACCTGACCGTCGCCACGCACAACGTCAACGCGGACAACCCGGACCCGTCCGGCACGGCCCGCGACGTGGCCGCGTCCGGCGCCGACGTGCTGGCCCTCGAAGAGCTCACGCAGACCGCCGTCCCGGTGTACGAGAAGGCGCTCGCGGCCACGTACAAGTACCACTCCGTGCAGGGCACCGTCGGACTGTGGAGCAAGTACCCGCTGAGCGGTGCGAAGCCGGTGGGCATCAAGCTGGGCTGGACGCGCGCGATGCGGGCGACGGTGAGCGCACCCGCCGGACAGGTCGCGGTCTACGTCGCCCACCTGCCCTCCGTGCGCGTGAAGCTGGAGGCCGGGTTCACCGCGCGGCAGCGCGACAAGAGCGCCAACGCGCTCGGCGAGGCGATCGCCGACGAGAAGCTGAGCCGGAAGATCCTGCTGGGCGACCTCAACGGCACCATGAACGACCGCGCGCTCAACGGCGTCACGTCCCAGATGCGCTCCACGCAGGGCGCGGCGGGCAGCGGGTTCGGGTTCAGCTGGCCGGCGTCGTTCCCGATGGCCCGGATCGATCAGATCATGGTCCAGGGCGTCGACCCCGTGACCTCGTGGACCCTGCCGGAGACGGGCAGCGACCACCTGCCGGTCGCCGCACGGGTGAAGCTCGCCGCCGGCGACTCCTGACCGGTGTGACCAGCGCCTCCCGACCGCGGTGACCAGCGGTTCCTGACCGCTGCGCGCAGCCGATCCGACTCTCCTGGATCACGCACCCTCAACCTCCTGGAATACTGGGCCCGAGAGACTTTGTTCCGCAGATGAACTTTCCTCTGCGGAACCCCGCTCGTCCCCCTCGAAAGGCCCCTCTTCATGCCCCTGGCCCTGCTCGCCCTCGCCGTGGGCGCCTTCGGCATCGGCACCACCGAGTTCGTGATGATGGGCCTGCTGCCCGAAGTCGCGGACGACCTCCACATATCGATCCCCGTCGCGGGACACCTGGTCTCGGCGTACGCGCTGGGCGTGGTGATCGGCGCCCCGCTGCTCGCCGCGGCCACCGCCCGGATGTCCCGCCGCAAGGTCCTGATCGCCCTGATGGGCCTGTTCGTCGCGGGCAACGCCCTCTCGGCGTTCGCCCCCGACTACCACTGGCTGCTCGCCGCCCGCTTCCTGAGCGGGCTGCCGCACGGCGCGTTCTTCGGCGTCGGCGCGGTCGTCGCCACCGGCCTTGTGACCCCCGAGCGCAAGGCCCGCTCCGTCTCGCTGATGTTCCTCGGCCTCACCGTCGCCAACATCGCGGGCGTGCCGGTCGCCACCCTCATGGGGCAGCACCTCGGCTGGCGGGCCACGTTCCTGGGCGTCAGCGCGATCGGCCTGGCCGCCATCGCCTCCCTCGCCCTGCTGATCCCGCACGACCACGCCCACGCGCCGAAGGCCGGCCTGCGCGGTGAGCTGGCCGCGCTGCGCTCCCTCCCCGTCTGGCTCGCCCTCGGTACGACGGTGGCGGGGTTCGGGGCCCTGTTCTCCGCGTACAGCTACATCACGCCGATGCTCACGGACTCCGCCGGGTACGCCGACGGCAGCGTGACCCTGCTCCTCGCGCTCTTCGGGGTGGGCGCGACGGCCGGCAACCTGCTGGGCGGCCGCCTCGCGGACCACTCCCTGCGTGGCACCCTCTTCAGCGGACTCGCGTCCCTCGTCGCCGTCCTCGCGCTCTTCCCGGTCCTCATGTCCACGCAGTGGAGTGCGGCGGTCGGTGTGACGCTCCTCGGCATGGCCGCGTTCGTCACGGGATCCCCGCTCCAGCTGATGGTCATGGAGAAGGCCTCCGCCGCCCCCTCCCTGGCGTCCTCCGCCAACCAGGCCGCGTTCAACCTCGCCAACGCGGGGGGTGCCTGGATCGGGGGACTCGCCCTCGCGGCGGGCTTCGGCGCGACGTCCCCCGCCGTGGCGGGCGCTGCCCTCGCGGTCCTCGGCCTCGCGGTCGCCGCGACCGCCTACGCCGTCGACCGCCGCCGCGCCCTCGGCACCACGTCCACCCCGGGCCGCCTCATCGCCACCCACGTCCCCACCCACCAGGAGTCGGCCCACGCCTGAGCCGGGCGCCCCTCCGGGGCGGGTGGGCAAACCCCTCTCACCCCTGGTTTGAACGCTCACCCGGGGTGGGTGGGCAAACCCCGGGTACCCCTTGTTTCCTTGTCACCCGGTGTGGGTGTCGGCCGGGGGTGGGTCACGCAGCCCGGCGTTTACGGGGTGCCGCTGCGCCCACCCGTGCCGCCCCTGGCGGCACGATTGCCCGCAGTAACGCGGCTTCGCCGGCCCCCCGGCGTCACACGCACCCCCGCTGCGTGGGTGGGCAGCCGCCCCCAGCTCCACGCCCGCCCGCAGTAACGCGGCTTCGCCGTCCCCCGGCACCCCACGCACCCGCCGCTGCTGGGTGGGCAGCCGCCCCTAGCTCCACGCCCGCCCGCAGTGGCGAGGCTTCGCCGGCTCCCAGCGCCACACACACCCCCGCTGCGTGGGTGGGTAGCCCGCCCCTAGCTCCACGCCCGCCCGCAGTGGCGAGGCTTCGCCGGCCCTCGGTGTCATGCGCACCCGCCGCTGCTGGGT
Source organism: Streptomyces sp. SAS_270 (assembly GCF_052543295.1). NCBI lineage: Bacteria > Bacillati > Actinomycetota > Actinomycetes > Kitasatosporales > Streptomycetaceae > Streptomyces > Streptomyces sp. SAS_270. The sequence goes on along the minus strand of NZ_JBMNDS010000021.1, from coordinate 71,703 downwards.
GGGCAGTCGCCCTAGCCTCACGCGCGCCCGCAGTGACGAGGCTTCGCCGGCCACCCGGCGCCACACGCACCCCCGCAGCGCGGGTGGGCAGCCGCCCTGAACCGCACGATTGCCCGCAGCGACGCGGCTTCGCCGGCCATCCGCCGCCCCACGCACCCGCAGCGAAGCGGCATCCGCGCGCCCCCACGCACCCGCAGCGAAGCGGCATCCGCGCGCCCCCACGCACCCGCAGTCGCGTACGCACGGACCCGACCCACAACACACCGCACCGCGAACGGCGCCCGAGGCGTCAGGCGCCGCCTGCCTCCCGCCACCGGTTCGTGATCGGCAGTCGGCGGTCCTTGCCGAAGCCCTTGGCGGAGATCTTGGTGCCCGGCGGGTACTGGCGTCGCTTGTACTCGGCCGTGTCGACCATCCGGAGCGTCTTCACGACGAGTTCCCGATCGAACCCGGCCGCAACGATGGTGTCGGCCCCCTCGTCCCGGTCGACGTACCGCTCAAGGATGGCGTCCAGGACGGGGTAGTCCGGAAGAGAGTCCGTATCGACCTGGTCGGGACGAAGCTCCGCACTGGGCGGCTTCGTGATCGAGTTCTCCGGAATCGGCGGCGTCTGCCCCCGCTCCGCCGCCGCCCGGTTCCGCCACTCCGCGAGCCGGAAGATCGACGTCTTGTACACGTCCTTGATGGGCCCGTACGCCCCCACCGAGTCGCCGTACAGCGTCGAATACCCCACCGCCAGCTCGGACTTGTTCCCCGGAGCCAGCACGATGTGCCCCTCCTGGTTGGAGATCGCCATCAGCATGGTGCCCCGCAGACGGGACTGCAGGTTCTCCTCCGCCAGCCCCGTCAGCCCGAGCGACGACATATATGCGTCGAACATCGGCTCGATCGCCACGGTCCGGAAGTTCAGCCCCGTCCGCCGCGCCAACTCCGCCGCGTCGCCCTTGGAGTGGTCCGACGAGTACTTCGACGGCATCGAGACGCCGTACACGTTCTGCGCGCCCAGCGCATCGCACGCGATCGCGGCGACGAGCGCGGAGTCGATCCCGCCCGACAGCCCGATGAGAACGGACCTGAAACCATTCTTCGCCGCATACGCCCGCAGCCCGACCACCAGCGCCGAGTACATCTCCTCGTCGTCGTCGAGCCGCTCCGCGTACCCGCCCGCGAGCTCGGCCTCGTACGCGGGCAGCGGTTCCTCGGACAGGACGAGGCGCTCGATGCGCAGCCCGTCGTCGACGACACCCTCCACCGGCGACGTGGCGGCAGCCGGAAGATCCAGGTCCAGGACCACGCAGCCCTCGGCGAACTGCGGTGCCCGCGCGACGACTTCACCGTCGCGGTCGACGACGATGGAGTCCCCGTCGAAGACCAGCTCGTCCTGCCCGCCGATCATGGCGAGGTAGGCGGTGGTGCACCCGGCCTCCTGAGCCCGCTTGCGGACCAGCTCCAGCCGGGTGTCGTCCTTGTTGCGCTCGTAGGGCGAGGCGTTGATGGAGATCAGCAGCCCGGCCCCGGCGGACCGGGCGGCCGGTACGCGGCCGCCGTCCTGCCAGAGGTCCTCGCAGATGGCGAGGGCCACGTCCACCCCGTGCACCCGCACGACCGGCATGGTGTCGCCGGGCACGAAGTACCGGAACTCGTCGAACACGCCGTAGTTCGGCAGGTGGTGCTTGGCGAAGGTCAGCGCGACCCGCCCCCCGTGCAGCACGGCGGCGGCGTTCCGCGGGGAGCCGGCCGGCTGCCCGTACTTCGGCTGCGCGGTCTCGGACCGGTCGAGGTAGCCGACGATCACCGGCAGCTCCCCGAAGCCCTCGTCGGCGAGCCGCGCGGCCAGGTCGCGCAGGGCCGTGCGGGAGGCCTCGACGAAGGACGACCGCAGGGCCAGGTCCTCGACGGGGTACCCGGTCAGCACCATCTCGGGGAACGCCACCAGGTGCGCTCCCTGCTCGGCGGAGTGCCGGGTCCAGCGGACGATCGCCTCGGCGTTCTGGGCGAGATCGCCGACGGTCGAGTCGATCTGATTCAGGGCGAGGCGTAGTTGAGGCACGCGGCCCAGTGTAATCGTCAGTGCGACACAATGGGCGTGGGGCGCCCCACGTCGACGCGCCCCACCCCCGAAATCAGCGGCTGCGGTACCCGAGCACCGTCATCATCCCGGCCTCCGAGTGGTACACGTTGTGGCAGTGGACCATCCACAGCCCCGGATTGTCGGCGTCGAAGTCGACGGTCAGCGTCCCGTTCGGCAGCACGACGGCGGTGTCCTTGCGCGGCCCGCCCACCACGTTCGCCAGGGCGAAGGTGTGCCCGTGCAGATGGACGGGATGCCACATCGAGGTCGAGTTGGCGAAGACGAGCCGCACGCGTTCCCCGGCTCGCACGGGATGCCGCTGATCCGCACGGTAGGGCTTCTTGTCGAAGGCCCAGTCGTACTTCGCCATCCCGCCGGTGAGCTGGAGCCGCACCGTGCGGTCAGGCTCCTTCTCCTTCAGTGCCACCGACTCGTCCGCCTTCAGCTTGTCGGCGGTCAGCAGTCGTCCGTCCAGCTCCCTCGGACGCCCGGCGGCGGAGGGCGCCGAGCCGCCGCCGGTGCGCAGCAGCGCATGTGTCGACGCCTTCTTGCCCTCGGCGAGCGCGGTCAGCGGGAAGACGCCGTCGCCGGCGGTGACCAGGACGTCGTAGCGCTCGCCCATGCCCAGCAGCAGGGCGTCGGTCTTCGCGTGGCGCACGGGGAAGCCGTCGGTGTGCGTCACCGTCATCTCGTGCCCGCCGAGGGCGACCCGGAAGGCCGTGTCGCCGCCCGCGTTGATGATCCGGATCCGGACGCGGTCGCCGGGTCGGGCCCGGAAGACCGAAGGCGCCGCCGCCGTACGCCCGTTGACCAGGTAGTACGGATACGCGACATCCCCGGCGTCGTTGCCCAGCAACTCGCTGTCGGCGCCCGTCATCATGCGCGAGGGCCCGGAGGAACCGGACGGCTTCGGCGACGCGTCCATCCGCATCGCCATGCCGGACATGTCGTGCCCGGAGTGGTCCATGCCGGCGCCGTCGCCCATCCCGTCGCCCATCCCGCCGCGCAGCTCCGCCAGCACGGCGTCCGGCGTGGATCCGTCCACCCCGTCGACCCAGTCGTCGAGGACGACGACCCACTCCTTGTCGTACGAAAGAGGCTCCTTGGGGTCCTCGACGATCAGCGGCGCGTACAGGCCGCGGTCCTGCTGGGTGCCCGAGTGCGGATGGAACCAGTACGTGCCCGCGTGCGGAACGGCGAAGCGGTACGTGAGGTCCGCCCCCGGCTTGACCGCGCGCTGGGTGAGACCGGGTACCCCGTCCATGTCGTTGCGCAGCGCGATGCCGTGCCAGTGCAGGGAGGTGGCCTCGGGGAGATGGTTGGCGAGCGTGAGGGCGAGGGTGTCGCCGGCGGTGACGCGGACCTCCTTGCCGGGCAGCTCGCCGCCGTACGCCCAGGACCTGACCGTAGGGCCGCCCAGGTCGAGGGAGGCCGGGGCGGCGGTGAGCCGGACCTCGCGGAGGGGGCCGGAGCCGCGCTTCTTCTCGGCGGCGGCGACCTCGCTGCCCGCCGGGTCGACGTACCCCTTCGGGGCGGCGGGGGAGCCGCTGCCGTTCCCGCTGTTTCCGTCGTGGCCCGCGTGGCCGGAGCCGGAGCAGGCGGCCAGGATTCCCGTGCCGGCGGCGGCGATCGACGCACCGAGAACGGTGCGGCGCGTGTGAGTGCGCATGACTGAGTGACACCTCGTCGTGGTGGTGTTGCGTGCGGATGGGCGCTTCCGCCGCTCGTGGTGCACCGCGCGACATCTTGAGGTTCCCACCTCGCGACGCGGAGGTTCCCCCTCCGTACGGGCAGCCCTGAGCGGCCGGTGCGCCGGCCTAGATGCGCAGCACCGACAGACGGGACAGCAGGGTTCTCGGCGGGGGTGGGGCGGGCCACAGGGCGCGCAGCACCCGCGACAGCACGGCGGGGTGGACGGCGGCCGGGCCCGGGCGGCCCAGGGCCGTCGCGAGCAGCAGGAGGAAGAGGGTGAAGCCGCCGAGCAGGACGGCGAGGCAGACGGAGAGCGGGTCCATGCCGCTCATCGGCGGCATTTCGGTGGTCAGCGCGTCGAGGCGCACGACGGCCTCGGTCATGTCCTCCGGGCCGGGTGTCGCGTCCATGGCGTGCGAGGCGTACGACATGTGCCCCGCGCCGGTGTCCTGCCCGTGCCCCGACGGATGCCCCAGCGTGTGCATAGTGAGGATCCCGAAGAGCAGCGCGGCGAACAGCAGCAACCGCTGCCCGTACCGCCCCCTGCCGCTCGTCGCCATGCCCGCACCTTACCCCCACCCGGTATAAGGGGAGCTGAAACACGTACGCCCGCCCCTCGTCTCCGAGGGGCGGGCGCAGAGCTGTCGTCAGACGGTCAAGCCGTCAGTGGCGACGGTAGGACTCGACGTATCCGGTGGTGGGCGAGCCCACGCCGGTGACGTCGTCGTAGCCCTTCACGGCCTTCAGCGAGGCGTCCTTGCCGAGGCTGCGGACGGAGGTGAGCAGGCCACCTGTCGCGTCGTAGCCGTTGGCGAAGTCCACGCGTGCCACGGCGAGTTCGGTACCCGTGGGGGTGTCCGTCACGTCGTGGTAGAGCTTCGACCCGTACTTCGAGTAGATCGACGGGTTGGCGAAGCCGATCGGCTTGCCGCCGCGGGCCTCCTGCGCCAGGGCCTGGACGGCCGCGATCACCGGGGAGGCCAGCGAGGTGCCGCCGATCCGGTACTCGTCGTACGCCTGGGTCCCGTCCGGCAGGGTCTGCGTCTGGCCGACCTTGAAACCGGTGTTCGGGTCCGCGATCGCCGCGATGTCCGGGACGACCCGGTTACCGGCCGCGTTGTTCAGCTTGGCGAGCGCGTCCGGCACGACGCCCTTCTGGTAGTACGGCGCCGGCACGGTCTTGCTGGTGCCACCGCCCGCACCCGAGGTGTAGGCGCCCGGGAAGTCGGTCCAGCTCTTGCCGTCCGCGGACAGCGAGGCCTTCTCGGTTCCCCAGCCGGTCTCCCACAGGTACTTGTCGCCCTTGCCGACGGCCAGCGAGGTACCGCCGACCGCGGTCACCCACGCCGAGTTGGCCGGGGTGTCGACCTGCTTCACACCGGTGTTGGCGACCTCGTCGCCGTTGTCACCGGAGGAGAAGTAGAAGCCGATGCCCTCGACCGCGCCGAACTGGAAGACCTGGTCGTAGGCGGCCGCGAGGTCCGGCGTCTGGTTCGCCTCGATGTCGCCCCACGAGTTGGAGACGATGTCGGCGAGGTGCCCGTCGACGATCTTGTTGAGCGAGTCGAGCAGATCGTCGTCGTAGCAGGACGCGGCGCCGACGTAGGTGATGTCCGCGCCGGGCGCGACCGCGTGCACGGCCTCGACGTCGAGGGTCTCCTCGCCGTACCAGCCCGCGGCCCCGCACTCCTCGGTCTTCGTGTACTTCTTCGGCAGGACCTGCCGCAGCTGGCTGCTGCTGTAGGCCGCGTCACCGTGCTTCTTGGCGTAGGTGGCCGCGTCGAAGGCGATGGTCGGCGAGGCGTACGCGTCGGTGATGGCGACCCGCACACCCTTGCCGGTGCGCTTGCCGGCGCCGTAGGCGGCACGCAGCTGCTTGCCGGTGTAACCCTTGACCGCGTACGGGATCTTCTGGCCGTACGCGCTCGGCAGGGTGCTCGCGGTGTTCGAGCCGTAGTACGACGAGAACGGCCCGGAGTTGCGGAACACCGCGTCCGGCGGCGGCAGCTGGTCCTTGTGGTTCGCCTTGTGCGGGGCGTTGTCCAGACCGGTGACGGTCAGGACGGCGCCGTTCAGGGCCGCGGGGGCCGAGGCCGTCTTCGACGGCGCACGGTAGGTCTTGCCACTCTTGGCGTAGTTGTGCAGCTGGGTGCCGAACGCCTTCTCGGCGGCGGCCACGTCACCGGTCACGGAGACGTAGTGCTGCGTGGTGCCGGTGACCGTCAGACCCGCCGACTTCAGCCACGACTTCACCGCGGCGACCTGCGCCTTGGTGGCCCCGAAACGCTGCTGCGACTTCTTGGCGCTGAGGTACTTGCCGTACGAGGCCGAAGACGGGTCGGACACGGCCTTGGCGTACGCGGCCAGACCGGCGGCGTTGCGTCCGGCGAAGTAAACCCGGGCGGAGACCTGGGAGCCGTTGGAGGTGGCCCCCTTGTCCGCCTTCGCCGTGGCCCACGCGGGCCTGGTGCCCGCGAGCGTGTCACGGCTGGGGCTGTCCGCGGCCTGAGCCGCGGGTATTCCGACCGCCAGCGCACCGGCGAGCAGTGGCAGTGTCGCTGCCATGCTCACTCCGGCGCGTATTGCGGTGCGACTGGATCTCATAGAACCCCCTGCGATGCGGTTCTTCGCATGTGTGGTCGTTCGTGATCGGTGAACCGCTGTGCCGAAAGAGGACACAGGGGATGGATCACGCTCGGGGTCACTCTGGCGATGAACCGTTCATGCCAGGGGATGGAAAAGGTCAAGGAAACCTCAAGTGGCCGCGAAAAAGGGGTTTTTGGGGTGATATGGAGAGGGTCTTGCTCCAGATCGAGGGTTATCCCTATGTCCCGCAAAAACCTGCCGTCAAGGGAACCCCGTCTTCTGTAAGCGCATCGCGACCCCACGGCGTATAGGGGGTGTGAAGCAGCTGGAGTTCGAGGAGTTCTACCGGTGCGGCCGGGACGTCTGCCTGCGGGCGGTCCTCGCCGCGGTGGGCGACCGGCAGCTGGCCGAGGACCTGGTCGCCGAGGCGTTCGCCCGGGCCTGGGCGTCATGGCCCAGAGTGCGCGGCCACCCCGCCCCGCGGGCCTGGGTGGTGCGCACGGCGCTCAACACCCGCGTCTCGTGGTGGCGTCGGCGCCGCCACGAGGTCGCCCTCGAGGGCCGCGACGCCGAGACCCCGGGGCCGGACCCCGCCGGCCTCGACCCCACGCTGCTGGCCCTGCTGCGCGGGCTGCCGCGGCGGCAGCGGGAGGTGATCGCCCTGCGGGTCTTCCTCGACCTCGACACCGCGACCACCGCGCGGACGCTCGGGATCGCCCCGGGCACCGTCACCGCCCATCTGTCGCGGGCAGTCGCCACGTTGCGCGGCCACCTCGTCACCCTCGACCACCCGGAGGTGGGATCGTGAACACGCATGACGACGACCTGGACGTACTGGAGACCTTGCGGCAGTCCCTGGACGACGTCACCCTGGCGACGCCCGTGGAGGAGATCGTGGCCCGCGGCCGCGCGCGCAGGCGACAGCGCCGACGCGTCGCCCTCGCCGCGGTGGGCGTCGCGGCGGCGGCCGGCCTCGCGCTGGGCGTGCCCGGGTACGGCCACCCGTCGACCGCACCGCCCTCGGCAGGGGGCACGGAGGCCGCCGCGTTCGTCGTCAGGAAGCAGGCGGACGGCACCGTCGAGGTGACCTGGAGCAAAGAGCAGTACTTCAAGGACCCGGCCGGGCTCCAACGGGCTTTGCGCGAGGCCGGGTTCCCCGTACTCGTGAGGACCGGGGTGTTCTGCAAGGGGCCGGACGACCACACGAAGGTCGACGCCAGCGGAGTGGGCGTCGGCGTCGACAAGGTTGTGCGGGGCGAGGAGCGCGCGGGCAAGGGTGAGCGTGCCTCCGGCAAGGACGGCACCACCGTCTTCGTCTACGACCCCGCGGCCATGCCCGACCGCACCCAGCTGTTCATCGGCTATCTGACCGGGGCGCAGCGCGCCGCAGCCGGACGGGTCGGCTCGGTGGAGCGCCTGGTCCCGACCGACGTGACGCTGAAGTGCGGTACGGACTGGCGGAACTGACGAACCGTCGGCGGAGGGGTGATCGGGTCCGGGGCACTGCCACGGACCCCATCAACCCTCGCCGGCCAGGCCCTACTGGTCCGCCGTCGCGCCGCGCGCCTTCAACATGCCGGCCATCAGCTCGATCTCCGACTGCTGCGCGTCGACCATGCCCTGCGCGAGCTTCTTCTCCACGCCGACCGTGCACTTCTCCACGCAGCCCTCGGCCATGTGGATGCCGCCCTGGTGGTGGGAGGTCATCAGCTGCAGGTAGAGGATCTCGGCCTGCTTGCCGCTCAGCGTGTTCAGCTTCTTCAGCTGGGTGTTGGTCGCCATGCCGGGCATCAGCGCGCCGTCCTTGCCGGAGGCCATGTCGCCCATGCCCATCCACGTCATCGGCGCGGCCGACGACACCTTCGGCAGATCCCACAGATCGAGCCAGCCGAGCAGCATGCCGCGCTGGTTGGACTGCGTCTGTGCGATGTCGTACGCGAGCCGCCGCACCTCCTCGTTCTTGGTGCGGTCGCGCACGATGTACGACATCTCGACGGCCTGCTGGTGATGGACCGCCATGTCCCGGGCGAAGCCCGCGTCCGCGGAGTTCGCGGACGGCGCGTCCGTGTCCGAGCCGCCGTCCTCCGCGACCGCGTAGGTGATGGCACCGGCCGCGACGAGCACCGCCGCCGAGGTTCCCGCGATCCAGCCGACCTGCTTCATCTGACGCATCCGGCTCACTGCGCGAGACCGTTGGTGCAGGCGGCCCCCGGCTCCGGGGTCTGCTTGCCCTGGACGTACGCCTCGAAGAACTTGTCGACGTTCGGGTCGCTCGCGCTCGTGACCGTGCGCTGGTGCGCCCAGGCACTCATCATGATCGGGTCCTTCTGGTCGGCGACCGGGCTCATCAGCGTGTACGGGGTCTTCCTGACCTTCGCCGCGAGGGCCTTCACGTCGGCGTCCGAGGCCTTGCTGTTGTACGTCACCCAGACCGCGCCGTGCTCCAGGGAGTGCACGGCGTTCATGTTCTTGATCGCCTTGGTGTAGACGTCGCCGTTGCAGTTCATCCAGACCGGGTTGTGGTTGCCGCCGACCGGGGGCTCCATCGGGTAGTCCACGGTCTTGGTGACATGCGTACGGCCCAGCGTGCCCTTCCAGGTCTTCACGCCGTCCTTGCCGGTGACGAAGTGGCCCGACGCCTTCGAGTCGCTCGAAGCGCTGTCCTTGTCGGACTGCGACTGCACGAGCACGACACCGCCGACGACCAGGCCCACGACCACCACCACGCTGGCGCCGATGGTGAGGATCCGGTTGCGGCGCTCACGTGAGGCCTCGGCGCGGCGCATCTCCTCTATGCGCGCCTTGCGCTCGGCGGACGTGCTGTTCTTGGCGGAACCCATGGCGAGTCCTTATGGGGGAAGGGGCGACGGACGAATCGGGTTCGCTGATCGTAGTGGGACAGGAGGGACGGTACGTAGCGAGGGCGCGGGAATGGCCGAAGCGGCGGCTTTCGTCCCGATAAACGGATGTGCCACGCCGCCGCGCCGCGAAGGCCGCCACCCCGCGCGGGCGACCCCGAGGCGGTCGTATGCAGAGACAGTGGGGGCCGGGGATTACCCGAACGCGGGTGAGCAGGCAGTATGGGCCCCAGAGCAGTACACCTGCCGTACGCGAGGCGTTCAGACCGAGGTCGGCCGGCCGATCATGGTCGGCAACACGCATGAAATGGTGTTGTGGTGGGATGCTCGGGTGCCCCGACCGTCCCCGAGGCGTGGGAGCAGGCGGCCTGACCAGCAAGGATGGGTGGAAGCGGAAGATGGACAAGCAGCAGGAGTTCGTGCTCCGGACACTGGAGGAGCGCGACATCCGGTTCGTACGCCTGTGGTTCACGGACGTGCTCGGCTTCCTCAAGTCGGTCGCCGTGGCCCCGGCGGAGCTGGAACAGGCCTTCGACGAGGGCATCGGCTTCGACGGCTCGGCCATCGAGGGTTTCGCCCGGGTGTACGAGTCCGACATGATCGCCAAGCCGGACCCGTCGACCTTCCAGGTGCTGCCGTGGCGCGCGGAGGCCCCCGGCACGGCCCGGATGTTCTGCGACATCCTGATGCCGGACGGCTCCCCGTCCTTCGCGGACCCGCGCTATGTCCTCAAGCGCGCCCTCGCGAAGACCTCCGACCTGGGCTTCACCTTCTACACCCACCCGGAGATCGAGTTCTTCCTGCTGAAGAACCGCCCGCTGGACGGCTCGCGGCCGACGCCCGCCGACAACTCCGGCTACTTCGACCACACCCCGCAGAACGTCGGGCAGGACTTCCGGCGCCAGGCCATCACCATGCTGGAGTCGATGGGCATCTCGGTCGAGTTCAGCCACCACGAGGGCGCCCCGGGCCAGCAGGAGATCGACCTGCGCTACGCCGACGCCCTCTCGACGGCCGACAACATCATGACCTTCCGCCTGATCATGAAGCAGGTCGCGCTGGAACAGGGCGTGCAGGCCACCTTCATGCCGAAGCCGTTCTCGGAGTACCCCGGCTCCGGCATGCACACCCACCTCTCCCTCTTCGAGGGCGACCGCAACGCGTTCTACGAGTCCGGCTCGGAGTACCAGCTCTCCAAGGTCGGCCGCTCCTTCATCGCGGGCCTGCTCAAGCACGCCGCGGAGATCTCCGCCGTCACCAACCAGTGGGTCAACTCCTACAAGCGCATCTGGGGCGGCTCGGAGCGCACGGCCGGCGCCGGCGGCGAGGCCCCCTCGTACATCTGCTGGGGCCACAACAACCGCTCCGCACTCGTCCGCGTCCCGATGTACAAGCCCGGCAAGACGGGCTCCGCGCGCGTCGAGGTCCGCTCCCTGGACTCGGGCGCGAACCCGTACCTGGCGTACGCGCTCCTCCTCGCCGCCGGCCTCAAGGGCATCGAGGAGGGCTACGAGCTCCCGCCGGGCGCCGACGACGACGTCTGGGCCCTCTCCGACGCCGAGCGCCGCGCCATGGGCATCGAGCCCCTCCCGCAGAACCTCGGCGAGGCCCTCACCCTGATGGAACGCAGCGAACTCGTCGCCGAGACACTCGGCGAGCACGTCTTCGACTTCTTCCTGCGCAACAAGCGCCAGGAGTGGGAGGAGTACCGCAGCGAGGTCACGGCCTTCGAGCTGCGGAAGAACCTGCCGGTGCTGTAGGGGCAGGTCGGCGGGGTGTCCCGTCCGGAACGGAACGCGGGGCCGGTGGTCTTTGACCGTCGGCCCCGCGGTGTGTCGGGGGTGCCCGGTGTGTCAGCGGTTGAAGGACCAGCCCAGGTACAGGACGCTGTTCGCCGTCAGGCCGAGGCCGGTCGGGGAGAACGACTTGGAGCCGGTCGCCGTGGTGCCCGTGGCGCCGCCGGGCAGCACCCAGAGGCCGCCCTCGTGGGTGTTGGCCGCCGCGTCGCCGATGCCGAGGACGCCGATCAGCGCGTCGGCACGGCCGTCACCGTTGACGTCGGTGGCCTTGGTGCCCGACCCGAAGGAACCGACGTAGGCCGCGGAGCCCGGCACGCCCGGCGTGTTCTGGGTGAACGCGGTGGCACCCGTGCCGGTGAGCCCGCCGGGGCCGCCGCGCAGGACGGTCACCTTGCCCGCGTCGCCGAGGTTGCTGTGGTTCTCGCCGGGGCTGCCGGCGATCACGTCCCCGTAGCCGTCCGCGTTGACGTCGCCGACCGCGACCTGCTTGCCGAAGTAGTCGGAGCCCACGTCGGAGTTGGTGTCGGGCACGCCGGGCGTGTCCTGGCTGAAGTGCACGGGCTTGCGGGTCGGGTCCTGCCCGTTCGTGCCGCCGTACACGACGAGGAACTCGCCCTTGTAGCCGAGGGCGAAGGGCTGCGGGACGACCACGTCGTCCCGGCCGTCGCGGTCGAGGTCGCCGACGGCCAGGCGCTCTCCCTCACGGTGGTTGATCGGGTTGCCGGCAGGGTCCTTGAAATAGCCGACGTCCTTGAGGCCACCGGTGCCGCCGCGCAGTATGTGGATCTTGTTCGTCGACTCCAGGGTGCCGGTGTCCCAGGACACCAGCAGATCGCCGACGCCGTCACCGGTCACATCGCCGGTGGCCAGCATGGTGTCGGTGTACTGCGCCGGCTGGATGCCGGTGGCGACGCCGAGCGGGGTGTCGGACGCGGGCGAGCCGGTGCGGGTGAACGGGCCCAGCAGCAGCGTTCCGGCCTCGCCGCCACGGCCGTAGGCGACGGCCAGGTCGCGCTTGCCGTCGCCGTTGAAGTCGCCGGACGCGAGGTCGTGGCCGGCCAGCAGCCCCTTGACGGCGGGGGTGCCGAGCTTGACGTTCGCCGCGCCGTGCTGGGTCAGGCCGTTCGGGCCGCCCCAGATCAGGGTGACCTGACCGCCGTTGTCCCAGGTGGTGCCGCCGGAGGTGTAGTCCTCGCCGTCGGCCGACACGGCCAGATCGGCGTAGCCGTCACCGTCGAAGTCGCCGGTGGTGGTGGCCCTGCCGAACCAGTCGGTGGACTCGGCGGTGCCCGGGACACCGGCGGTGGCCTGGGTGATCAGCTTGCGGTGGCTGCTGCTGAGGCCGCTCGCGGAGCCGTACAGGACGAGCGCCGCGCCGCTCTTGTTGAGCGTCGAGGTGGAGCGGAAGGGCAGGTTGACGACGACATCGCGGTACCCGTCGCCGTTGAAGTCGTCCACGAGTGGCTTCGCGGGGGCGGCCGTGGCCGCCTGGGCCGTACCGAAGGCGAGGCCGCCCGCGGCCAGCGTGGCCGTGGCGGCGCAGGCGAGTACGCGCCGGAGAGGTATGTGCACTGCAGGGTCTCCCGTAGTGGTTCGCCGGGGTTGGCGGGGAGATGACCTTTACCCGCGCCCTTTGGTTGTACGGAACCGGGCAGTCCGTCTGTGCTTGTGCGGCCGGTCAGGGCAGGAACGCCGGGGAGACCGCCGCGGTGCTGATGCGCCGCGCCGCCCCCGTGCCGTCCGCCGCGACCTCGTACAGGTCCGCCCCGTAGTCGCCGGGCAGGGCGTAGACGAGGGTGTGGTCGTCCCGCCAGACCGCCTGGTCGTCGACGCTGCGGGACTCCGCCGACGGGGTCTCGCGCAGCGTGCGCAGATCGAGGACGTACAGCCGCCAGGGCGCGTCCTTCGACAGGCCCTTCACGCGCTTCTTGAAGGCGACGCGGGTGCCGTCGGGCGAGAGGGAGGGGCACTCGACGTTCGTGTGGAGGGTGGTGACGGTACGGGCGCGCAGGTCGCCCCGGACCAGGTAGGTGCTGCCCCCGGTCGCCAGCGTCGCGTAGAACGTGCGGTCGTCGGCGGCGAAGGTGACCCCCCAGAAGTTGGCGTCCGCCGCGCGGTAGGTCCGGCCGTCCTTCACGATGCGGTACGCCTCCAGGGACGGGGTCAGCCGGCCCGTGCGCGTGTCGACGATCGCCGCCCGCGTCGAGAAGTTGGTGCCCGCGTACGAGTCGCCGCCCACGAACGCCGTCCACGCGGCGAAGCGGCCGCTCGGGGAGACGCGGGCGCGGGAGGGGATGCCGGGCACGTCGTAGTGCGCCCGTTCCTTCAGGTGCGCGTCGAGGATCACGGCCCGGTAGGTGTCCTGCACCGCGCCGTGCACCGCCTGGAGGCACACCCCGGTGCCCGAGGCGGCGTGGAAGCGCAGGCACTTGACCTTCGACGCCGTGCGCTCGCCCGCCGGGTCCGTCGCCGGGACCGTCGTCAGCTCGTCGCGGTGCGGGCCCCACGCCATGTTCCGGAACACCATCCGTCCGCCGCCGGTCAGCGCGACCGTGCCCGCGGTGATCCGGGGGCCGCCCGGCTGCGCCTTGTTCCTGCGGTCGGCGCGGGCGGATGCGTGCAGGACGGAGGCGGTGGCGACGGCGGCGAGCACGACCACGGCCGCGACGAGCAGGAGGACGCGGTTGCGGGCCGTCATGGCGGTGGTGCCGGTCATGCGGAGACCTTCGCGATCGGAGCGGGACGAGCGGGGCGGAGCAGGAACGAGACCGCGGCGCAGCCCGCGAGCGCGGCCGCCGCGACGGTGAGCGCGCTGCGGTCGCCCCACAGCGTCCACGCGGCACCGAACCCGATCGAGCACACGAACCGCGCCAGCGCCTGCCCCGTCTGCACCAGGGCGAGCCCGGAGGACCGCAGCTCCTCGGGAACGCTGTCCGACGCGGCGGCCATCAGCACACCGTCGGTCGCCGCGTAGAAGCCGCCGTGCAGCACGAGGACGGCGTACGGCAGCGCGCTCCCGTGCCACGAGGACAGCAGCAGGCCGTACGCGAGGAGCAGGGCGCCGTGGCCCGCCAGGAAGACGTGCCAGCGGCCGATCCGGTCGGCCAGCCGCCCCAGCGGGACCGCCAGCAGCAGGAACGCGGCCGCCGTGCCGAGCGGGAGCAGCGCGAACCAGCGGTCGGGGACGTCCAGGCGCCGTTGCAGCAGCAGGTAGACGAAGGAGTCGCTGACCGTGGCGAGGCCCAGCAGCAGGGCGCAGAGGGCGATACGGCGCAGGTCGCGACGGTGCAGCAGGGCGAGGGCGGCGCGGAGAGTGGGACGCGGTGCTGCGGCCTCGACGGAGGTGCTCGCGTCCTTCTCGACGGAGGTGCTCGCGTCCTTCGCGGCCGAACGCCCCGGCACGAACAGCACCAGTACCAGCACCCCGACCACGGCCACGCAGAAGCTGACCGTGAACACGGCGTCGTACCCGTCCACCGTCGCCCGCAGGATCAGGAAGGCGGCCAGCGGGCCGAGGAGCGCGCCCGCCGTGTCCATGGCGCGGTGCACGCCGAAGGCGCGCCCGCGCGTCTCGGGCGTGCTCGACAGGGAGATCAACGCGTCGCGCGGGGCGGTGCGCAGGCCCTTGCCGGTGCGGTCGGCGGCCAGGACCAGCCCGATCGGGGTGAGGGTGTGGGCCACCAGCAGCAGCGGCTTGCAGGCCGCCGACAGGGCGTATCCGGCTCCCGCCACCCACTTGTGGCGGCCGCCCCCGCGGTCGGCCAGATGCCCGCCGACCAGGCGCACCAGCGCCGAGAAGCCGTTGTAGACGCCGTCGAGGAGTCCGAAGCCGAGCGGGGAGAGGCCGAGGCCCGCCACCAGGTAGAGCGGGAGCACCGCGGTGACCATCTCCGAGGAGATGTCGGTGATCAGGCTGACGGTGCCGAGCGCGAGCACCGTGGGTGCGACCGCGGCGCGGCGCCGCCCGGCACGGGGCCGGGCGGCGCCTTCCGCGGACGACGCCGGCGCCGGTGTCGTACCGGCGCGACTGTCCGCTACGTACATGTCACGAGGTCCAGATGCCGGTGATGTCCTTGGCGGAGGCGGCGTTGCCCGCGTGCGAGGTCAGGCCGTGCATGTCCTCCAGGGTGCGCAGCAGGTCGTAGTGGTTGTAGGTGGTGGACGCCGAGGAACCCGCGGTCACCTGCTGGCCGTAGAGAACCGTCGGGATCTTGTTGCCGGCGAGCCGGTTGTCCTCGTCGAAGGTGACGACGAGCAGGCTGTTGTGCGTCTTGGCCCAGGTGGCGTAGGCGCCCAGGTTGTTCTTCAGCCAGGTGTCACCGGTGGACACCGAGCAGTCGTGCATGTCGCTGCACAGGTTGGGGACGACGAAGGAGACCTGCGGGAGCGTCGTGTAGTCCGTGGGGAACTGCGCGAAGGTCTTCGCGGTCGACGTCGGTACGTTGCTGAAGCCGAACCACGGGTTGTGCTTCTGCGCGTACTTGCCGCTGCTGCACGTCGTGGAACCCTGGCTGGGCAGCGTCTCGTTGTAGCTGCCCCAGGTCTTGCCCGCGGCGATCAGCTCGGAGCCGAGGTTCGCGGCGGAGGAGAAGCCGGGCGTGACGCAGCTGTCGTCGGTGATGCCCTGCGTGGAGCCGGAGAACAGGGCGTAGTAGTTGGGCTGGCTCGGGTGCGTCTCGGCGTACGACTGGGAGAGGTTGGCGCCGCCGGTCTTGAGCGAGTTGATGTAGGGGGCGCTGGAGGAGCCGATCACCTGGCTGTAGGCGTGGTTCTCGAAGACCACGACGATCACGTGGTCCGGGGTCGGGACCCCGGTCGCGGCGTGCGCCTCGGACAAGCCGCCGAGGCCGGTCCACAGGCCGGCCGCGGCCGCGGTGAAGGCGAGGGCGGACGCCACGAGGGCACGGCTGCGGCGGTACACGGTTCTGCCGGACACTACAGACCTCCGGAGTGGGGGAACGAGGGCGGGAGCGGTGCGGACAGAGCATGCACACGCCAACTTTCCCCGGCCCCGCGTTCCCCAACCCCACGGATGAAGATCGGGTGAACTACTGCGCCGGCCCGGGCTGCGCGGCCAGCTCGGTCAGCAGCCGGTGCAGCGGCTGCTCGGCACGCTTGCGGTACTCCTGGACCGCCCAGCCGTTGCCGTCGGGGTCCTTGAAGTACATGAACGTGCCGCCGTCCTGCGGCGAGAACGCCTGCGGCTCGCTGACCTCCACACCGCGGGCCGTCAGCTCGTCATACGCCGCCTTGGCGTCCGTGACGCACAGCTGCATCCCGTGGTACGTCCCCGGCTGCGGCGTCCCCGTCGGGACCTGCAGCCCGTCCACCAGCGCGATCGAACATCCCGACCCGGGCGGGGTCAGCTGCACGATGCGCACCCCCTCCATCACCTCGGCGTCCAGATCGACATGGAAACCGACCTTGTCCTGGTAGAACTCCTTCGCCCGGTCCACGTCGGAGACGGGCATCAGGATCACTTCGAGCGTCATGTCCACGGTGTGACTCCTCTGTCGTACGCACAGGGCTCTCGCATCGGGCCTTCCATACAGAAGCGGAAACCCGCCCGGGGCGCCACCGTACGGACGCGGGTTAGGCTCAACTCCGTACGACCTTGATCCGACAGGAGGCCGGGGATGACGGCGCCGGGGCGCAGGAGCAGTACCTTCACGCGGCTGCTGCGGCACGGCTTCACCGACCCGTCGGCGGCCGAGCGGCTGCTGGAGAGCGCGGAGCTCGCGCCCATAACGGCCGACCCCGTCCTGCTGGACGCGCTGGGCGCGACCGCCGACCCCGACCTGGCGCTGCTCGGGCTCGTCCGGCTCGTCGAGGCGCAGGGCGGCCACACCGACCGGCAGGAGCTGCTCGACACGCTCATCGCGGCGAAGCCGCTGCGCGACCGGCTCCTCGGCGTGCTCGGCGCCTCCGCCGCCCTCGCCGACCACCTCGCCCGGCACCCCCGCGACTGGCAGGCGCTCGTCATGTACGAGCCGCAGGACCTGCACCCCGGCGTGGCCGAGTTCGAGCGGGGCCTCGCCGCGGCCGCCGACCCCGTCGCCCTGCGCGTCGCCTACCGGCGCTGCCTGCTCTCCATCGCCGCCCGTGACGTCTGCGGCACCACCGACATCGCCCAGACCGCCGCCGAACTCGCCGACCTCGCGACCGCCACCCTGCGCGCCGCGCTGACCATCGCGCGCGCCGCCGCCCCCGACGACGCCGCCCTGTGCCGGCTCGCGGTCATCGCGATGGGCAAGTGCGGCGGCCACGAACTCAACTACGTGTCCGACGTCGACGTGATCTTCGTCGGCGAGGCCGGCGACGGCGCCGACGAGGGCAAGGCCGTCCAGGCCGCCACCCGGCTCGCCTCGCACCTGATGCGGATCTGCTCCGAGACCACCGTCGAGGGCACCATCTGGCCGGTCGACGCCAACCTGCGCCCCGAGGGGCGCAACGGGCCACTGGTCCGCACGCTGAGCAGCCACCTCGCCTACTACCAGCGCTGGGCCAAGACCTGGGAGTTCCAGGCGCTCCTCAAGGCCCGCCCGGTGGCCGGCGACCTCGAACTCGGCGAGCAGTACGTCGCCACCCTCGCGCCCCTCGTCTGGGGCGCCGCCGAGCGCGAGAACTTCGTCCCCGACGTGCAGAAGATGCGCCGCCGGGTCGTCGAGAACATCCCGGCCGCCGAGGTCGACCGCGAACTGAAACTCGGCCCCGGCGGCCTCCGGGACGTCGAATTCGCCGTCCAGCTCCTGCAGTTGGTGCACGGCCGGGTCGACACCTCACTGCGCAGCGGCAGCACGCTGGAGGCGCTGAAGTCCCTCGCCGAGGGCGGCTACGTGGGCCGCGTCGACGCCGTCCAGCTCGACGACGCCTACCGCTTCCTGCGCTCCCTGGAACACCGCATCCAGCTCTACCGGCTGCGCCGCACCCACCTCGTGCCCGAGGACGACGCCGACCTGCGGCGCATCGGGCGCTCGCTCGGGCTGCGCACCGATCCCGTCGCCGAGCTGAACCGCGAGTGGAAGCGGCACACCTCCGTCGTACGACGGCTGCACGAGAAGCTCTTCTACCGGCCGCTGCTCGACGCCGTCGCCCAACTCGCCCCGGGCGAGACCAGATTGAGCGCCGACGCGGCCCGCGAGCGGCTCGTCGCCCTCGGGTACGCCGACCCGGCCGCCGCCCTGCGCCATCTGGAGGCCCTCGCCTCCGGCGTCAGCCGCAAGGCCGCCATCCAGCGCACGCTGCTGCCCGTCCTGCTCGGCTGGTTCGCGGACTCCGCCGACCCGGACGCCGGGCTGCTGAACTTCCGCAAGGTGTCCGACGCGCTCGGCAAGACCCCTTGGTACCTACGGCTGTTGCGCGACGAGGGAGCCGCCGCCGAGAACCTGGCGCGGGTGCTGTCCGCCGGGCGGCTCGCCCCCGACCTGCTGATGCGCGCCCCGGAGGCGGTCGCGCTGCTCGGCGACGGGGACGCGGGCGGGCTCGCGCCGCGCGACCGTGTGCTGCTGGAGCAGGAGGTGCTCGCCGCAGTGGGGCGCGCCGACGGCGGCCGGCAGGCCGTCACCGCCGCGCGCGGAGTGCGGCGGCGCGAACTGTTCCGGACGGCCGCCGCCGACATCGTCGCCTCCTACGGCACCGAGGAGTCACCGGCCGAGGCCGATCAGGGCGCCCTGGTGGACCGGGTCGGCGCCGCGGTCTCCGACCTCACCGCGGCCACCCTCGCCGGGACCCTGCGGGCCGTCGTCCGCGACGGCTGGGGCGACACGCTGCCCACCCGCTTCGCCGTCATCGGCATGGGGCGCTTCGGCGGACACGAGCTGGGCTACGGATCCGACGCCGATGTGCTCTTCGTGCACGAGCCGCGGGAGGGCGTGGACGAGCAGGAGGCCTCGCGCGCCGCGAACGCCGTGGTCGCCGAGATGCGGCGGCTGCTGGAGGTGCCGAGCGCCGATCCGCCGCTGCTGATCGACGCCGACCTGCGGCCCGAGGGCAAGTCCGGGCCACTGGTGCGCACCCTCAAGTCCTACGAGGCCTACTACCGGCGCTGGTCGCTGGTGTGGGAGTCGCAGGCCCTGCTGCGGGCCGAGGTCGTCGCGGGAGACGGGGAGCTGGGGCAGCGGTTCATCGAGCTGATCGACCCGCTGCGGTATCCGGCGGAGGGGCTGGGGGACGACGCCGTACGGGAGATCCGGCGGCTGAAGGCGCGAATGGAGTCCGAGCGGATGCCGCGCGGGGCCGACCCCACGCTGCACACCAAGCTCGGGCGGGGCGGGCTGTCCGACGTCGAGTGGACCGTGCAGCTGCTGCAACTGCGCCACGGCTGGGAGGAACCGGGCCTGCGCACCACCCGCACCCGCGAGGCGCTCGCCGCCGCGTGTGCCGCGCAGCTCATCTCCTCGGAGGACGCGGCGATACTGGACGAGGCCTGGGTGCTGGCCACCCGCGTGCGCAACGCCGTGATGCTGGTACGCGGGCGGGCCGGTGACACCTTCCCCTCGGACGGGCGTGAACTCGCCGCCGTGGGACGGTACTTGGGGTACGGACCGGGGCACGTGGGCGACATGATCGACGGCTACCGGCGCACTACGCGACGGGCTCGGGCCGTGGCGGAGGAGTTGTTCTACGGGGGCTAGCCCCTGCTCCTGCTCCTGCCCCTTCCGCCTTTCCGCGGCTGCGGGTCATGCCCACCCCGGTCAGCACCACCGCCATGCCCACGAGCACCCGGACCCCCACGGCCTCGTGCAGGACGAGGGCGCCCAGGGCCACCGAGACGACCGGCAGGAGATAGCCGACGGTGGCCGCGCTGGTCGGGCCCTCGTCCGCTATCAGGCGGTAGTTGAGGTAGAAGGTGACGCCGGTGCCCAGGATGCCCAGGACGGTGACCGCCAGCAGGGCGGTGGCGTCGGGGCGCAGGGGGCCCGCGGCGGGCAGGGCGAGCGTGGTCCAGGCCGTGGCGGCGAGGAGCTGGGCGGCCGACGTGGCCATGGGGGCCGCGTTGTGGGTGAGCTTGCGGGCCATGTAGGCGAAGGCGACCGCATAGCTCGCGGCCGCGCCCAGCAGGGACAGGGCGCTCCACGACAGCAGACCCGACCGGTGCCACGGGGCGAAGATCAGCAGGGTGCCGGCGAAGCCCAGGGCCAGGCCCGTCAGACGCAGCGGGCGCAGGTCCCGCTCGGTGCCCAGGAGGGCGCCGATCAGAAGGGACCACAGGGGAGTGGTGGCGTTCAGGACGCCCGCGATGCCCGAGTCGACCGTCTGCTCGCCGATGCCGAACAGGGCGAAGGGGATGGCGTTGCAGAAGAGGGCGGCCACGGCCAGGTGGCGCCAGGTCGCACGGTCCCTCGGGAGGCGCTGGCCTGCGCGGCGGGCGAGGGCCAGCAGGACCAGCGTGCCGAGGGCGCAGCGCGTGATGGTGATCTGGGCGGGGGACAGTCCGTGGTTGAGGGCCACTTTGATCCAGAGGAAGCCCGAACCCCACAGAAGGGCGAGCACGGCCATGCGGAGCGACGAGGAGAGGTGGCGGGGCATGGATTCAGGGTCGAGCACTTCACTTGTGAGGACAAGTGAAAAGTGGTGCATGCACTGTTAAGCTCTGCTGCATGCTTGATGTGCGACGCATGCAGGTCCTGAAGGCCGTGGTCGGCAACGGGTCGGTGACGGCCGCGGCGGCCTGTCTGGGATACACGCCGTCCGCCGTCAGCCAGCAGGTCGCCGCGCTGGAGAAGGAGGCCGGGACGGCACTCCTGGAGCGGGTCGGGCGCGGGGTGCGGCCCACCCCGGCAGGGCTGCTGCTCACCGAGTACGCGGACGTCATCGGCCGCCAGGTCGCCGAGGCGGAGACCGCCCTCGGCGACCTGCTCGCCGGGCGCACCGGCCGGCTCGCCGTGCGCTACTTCGCCACCGCCGGGGCGCCGCTGGTGGCCCCCGCGATCGCCCGGATGCGTGCTGAACACCCGCGTGTCCAGGTCGAGTTGAAGCTCATCGACCCCGAGGACCCGCTGCCCGACGTACGGGAGGGACGGGCCGACCTCGCGCTGGTGGTGCGCTCGCGCGACGCCGACCACACGGGCGTACGGCTGGTGCATCTGCTCGACGACCCCTACCGCGCGGTGCTGCCCCGGGGGCACCGGCTCGCCGCGCAGCGCGTGATCGACCTCGCCGAGCTGGCCGAGGAGCCATGGGTCGGCAGCGAGCGGGCGGGCCCCTGCCTCGACCCCCAGCTCGACGCCTGCGCCGCGGCCGGGTTCACCCCCGACTTCGTCGTGGAGAGCGAGGACTACGTGACCGCACAGGGCTTCGTCGCGGCAGGACTGGGTGTCAGCCTGACCCCCCGGCTCGGACTGGGCGCACACCATCCCGGCGTCGTGGTGCGCGAGGTGCGGGGCCCCGAGCCCGTGCGGTCGATCTACGCGGCCGTACGGGAGACGGCGCCGCTGGGACCCGCCCTGCGAGGCCTGCTCGACGCCCTGCGGGACGCTGCCCGCGCAGGCTGACGCCCGGCGGTCCTACAGCTTCGTGGACAGCAGGAGCCCGCCCCGCGCGGCCACGGTGCGCGGCAGGGCGTACGGCAGTGATCCGTACCAGAGGCGGGCCACCGCGAAGCCGAAGGCCAGGCAGAGCATGCCGCCCACCGCGTCCAGCCAGAAGTGGTTGGCCGTGGCGACGATGACGGTCAGGGTGGCCGCCGGGTAGAGCAGACCCAGGATGCGCGCCCACGGCGCCGACGCCAGAGCGAAGATCGTCAGCCCGGACCACAGCGACCAGCCGATGTGCATCGACGGCATCGCCGCGTACTGGTTCGACATGTGCTTCAGGTCGCCCGACGCCATCGAGCCCCACGTCTGGTGCACCACGACCGTGTCGATGAAGTCGCCGCCGTTCATCAGGCGGGGCGGGGCCAGCGGGAAGAAGTAGTAGCCGACCAGGGCGACCACCGTGGTGGCGAAGAGGGCCAGACGCGCCGCGGCATAGCGGCCGGGATGGCTACGGAACAGCCACACCAGCACACCCAGCGTCACCACGAAGTGCAGCGTCGCGTAGTAGTAGTTCATGCCGACGATCAGCCATGTCACCGAGTTCACGCCGTGGTTGACGGACTCCTCGACGGCGATGCCGAGATGGTGCTCCATCCGCCAGATCCAGTCGGCGTTGCGCAGCGCCTCGGCCTTCTGCTCCGGCACCGCGTTGCGGATGAGCGAGTACGTCCAGTAACTCACGGCGATCAGCAGGATCTCGAACCAGAGGCGGGGGCGGCGCGGAGTCCGAACCCGGCGCAGGAATCCCTTCTCCGCACGCTCGTCCGCGACGGGGCGTGGAGTGGTCTGCTCCTGGCCTTCCAGTGTCGTCACGGTCGTCTCACCCATAGGCACAGAGTCTGCCAGAAATCCTTTCCCACGCCGATCATCCCCTGGTCGGGTCCAGGACGCACGTTCTCCACCCGGGGGAGGGCCCCATGCGCCACCGGTCCTCCCTAGGGACGATTCCGGTCCCCAGGGGCAGAAGCGGTCGAACCACGCACCACCAGCTCCGGCATGAACACGAACTCACTGTGCGGCGCAGGCGTCCCGCCGATCTCCTCCAGCAACGTACGCACCGCCGCCTGCCCCATCGCCGGAACCGGCTTGCGGACCGTCGTCAGGGGCGGATCGGTGAACGCGATCAGCGGCGAGTCGTCGAAGCCGACCACCGAGATGTCCGTCGGCACCTCCAGACCGCGCTGCCGCGCCGCCCGTATCGCACCCAGCGCCATCATGTCGCTCGCGCACACCACCGCCGTGCAGCCACGGTCCATGAGCGCGGCGGCCGCCGCCTGCCCGCCCTCCAGCGTGTACAGCGAGTGCTGGACCAGTCGCTGCTCGATGTCGTCGGGGCTCAGCCCGAGCTGATCCTGCATCGCGCGCACAAAGCCCTCGATCTTGCGCTGGACCGGCACGAACCGCTTCGGACCGAGAGCCAGACCTATGCCGCTGTGCCCCAGCGAGACGAGGTGGGTGACCGCGAGCGCCATCGCCGCCCGGTCGTCGGGCGATATGAACGGCGCCTGCACCTTCGGCGAGAAACCGTCCACCAGGACGAACGGAACCCCCTGCGCGCGCAACTGCTCGTAGCGCTGCATGTCCGCGGACGTGTCCGCGTGCAGCCCGGAGACGAAGATGATGCCCGCGACCCCGCGGTCCACCAGCATCTCCGTCAGCTCGTCCTCGGTGGAGCCGCCCGGGGTCTGGGTGGCGAGCACCGGCGTGTAGCCCTGCCGGGTCAGCGCCTGGCCGATGACCTGCGCCAGGGCAGGGAATATCGGGTTCTCCAGCTCCGGCGTGATCAGCCCCACCAGGCCCTCGCTGCGCTGCCGCAGCCGCACCGGGCGCTCATAGCCCAGTACGTCGAGGGCGGCCAGCACCGACTGGCGGGTGGTGGCGGCGACGCCCGGCTTCCCGTTCAGGACGCGGCTGACAGTCGCCTCGCTGACCCCCGCCTGGGCTGCGATGTCGGCAAGCCGTGTGGTCACAGGATTGGACTGTACCGGTCGCATGTCAGGCTGCCCACCAGACCGTTGAATCCGCGGGCAGTTCGGTCGCCTCGGCGCCCGCCTCGACATCCGCACTCGCCAGCAGCACGCTGCCCGGCGTCGGCACCCGCACCGGGGCCCCGGTGAGGTTCACCGTGCAGACGAAGGAGCCCTGTTCGGTGTCGCGGCGGAAGGACAGCACACCCTCCGGAGCCGGCAGCCAGTCGATCCGGCGGCCCGCGCCGAGCGCCGGGTGGTCGCGGCGCACGGCGAGCGCGCTGCGGTAGAACTCCAGCGTCGAGGTGGGGTCGCCTTCCTGCGCCTCCA
This sequence comes from Streptomyces sp. SAS_270, assembly GCF_052543295.1. NCBI lineage: Bacteria > Bacillati > Actinomycetota > Actinomycetes > Kitasatosporales > Streptomycetaceae > Streptomyces > Streptomyces sp. SAS_270. The sequence goes on along the minus strand of NZ_JBMNDS010000021.1, from coordinate 47,865 downwards.
CCGTCAGGTGCTTCCAGTCGGCCGGCTGCGGCAGCCAGCTCGGCCCGCCCTCGACGGGACCGAAGCCGAACGGCGCGACCTCGCCCGACCACGGCATCGGCACCCGGCAGCCGTCACGGGTGCCGTCCTGCCCCGCGCTGCGGAAGAACGCCGGGTCCTGGCGCACCTCGTCGGGCAGGTCGACGACCTCGGGCAGACCGAGCTCCTCGCCCTGGTAGAGGTACGCCGAGCCGGGCAGCGCCAGCATCAGCAGGGTCGCCGCCCTGGCCCGGCGCAGACCACGCGCCTCGTCCCCTTCCGCGAGACGCGTGGAGTGCCGTACGACGTCGTGGTTGGAGAGCACCCATGTCGCGGGCGCGTGCACCGCGTTCATCGCGCCGAGCGAGCGGTCGATGACCTCGCGCAGGTCGGTCGCGTTCCACTCGGTGGTGAGGTAGGAGAAGTTGAACGCCTGGTGCAGCTCGTCCGGGCGCAGATACAGCGCGCTGCGTTCGACGGTCGGCGTCCACGCCTCCGCGACGGCGATCCGCTCACCCGTGTACTCGTCGAGGATCCGGCGCCAGCTGCGGTAGATCTCGTGCACGCCGTCCTGGTCGAAGTACGGCACGGCCTCGGTGCCGAGCAGCTTGACCTGCTCGTCGTGGCCGATGTCCGGCAGGCCCGCAGCCTTGACCAGACCGTGGGCCACGTCGATACGGAAGCCGTCGATGCCCAGGTCCAGCCAGAACCGCAGGATGGAGCGGAACTCGTCGTGGACGGCCGGGTGCTCCCAGTTGAAGTCGGGCTGCTCGGGCGCGAACAGATGGAGGTACCAGTCGCCGTCCGGCACGCGCGTCCACGCCGGGCCGCCGAAGATGGACTCCCAGTCGTTCGGCGGCAGTTCACCGCTGTCGCCCTTGCCCGCACGGAAGTGGAAGCGCTCCCTCAGCGGCGAACCGGGGCCCTCGCGCAGCGCCTGCTTGAACCACTCGTGCTGGTCGGAGCAGTGGTTGGGCACCAGGTCGACGATGACGCGCAGACCCAGCGCGTGCGCGTCCCGGACGAGGTCGTCGGCGTCCGTCAGATTGCCGAACATCGGGTCGACGGCACGGTAGTCGGCCACGTCGTAGCCCGCGTCCGCCTGCGGGGAGGCGTAGAAGGGGGAGAGCCACACCGCGTCGACGCCGAGCTGCTTCAGGTACGGCAGCCGGGCGCGGACGCCGGGCAGGTCGCCCATGCCGTCGCCGTTGCCGTCGGCGAAACTGCGCGGGTAGACCTGGTAGATGACCGCGTCGCGCCACCACTCCCGGCGCCCGGAGGCGGCGGAGGAGGCGTCGGTGGGGAGTGCGTCGGTGACGTGCTGGGTCATGGATTCCCTTAGGGGTGCGGGGGGATCGACGGAGGCGCTTGCGGGGCTTGCTAAGTGCGGGAAGGCCGTCACGACTTGGTGCCGCCGGCGGTCAGCCCGGAGACCAGGCTGCGCTGCACCAGCATGAAGACGATGGCCGCCGGGATCGTGATGATGATCGCCGTGGCCGAGGTCCACGCCCAGTCGGGCCGCTGGTCCTGCGCGAAGGTGCGGATGCCGACGGAGAGCGTGTAGTGGTCGGACTGCATGAACTGCGTGGCGTACGCGACCTCACCCCAGGCGGTGAGGAAGCTGTAGAACGCGGTCACCGCGAGGCCCGGCTTCGCCAGCGGCACGATGAGCCGCCAGAACGTGCCGAAGGGGGTCAGGCCGTCCACCCGGCCCGCCTCGTCTATCTCCTTGGGGATCGTGTCGAAGTACCCCTTCATCATCCAGGCGCAGAACGGCACTGCCGTCGTCGCGTACGCCAGGATCAGGCCGAGGTAGTTGTCCAGCAGGTTCAGCTCGGACATCAGCAGGTACAGCGGCACGATCAGCACGATACTGGGGAACATCTGGGTGACCAGGAACGTCCACATCAACTGCTTGCTGCCCGGGAACTTCATCCGCGACACCGCGTAGCCCGCGGTCGCGGCGAGGAAGACACCGAGCACCGTGGTGCCGCCGGCGACGATGACGGTGTTGAGGAACCACTTCGGCAGATCCGAATGCGCCAGTACGTCGCTGTAGTTGTGCAGGCTCAGGTTGCCGAGCACCTTGCCCGGCTCCTGCCAGGCGTCCTTCGGGCCGAGCGAGATGAACAGGATCCACACCACCGGGAAGGCCGCGATCACCGTGGCCAGGATCAGGGTGGCGTGCAGGGCTATCGACGAGCCGAGGCTGCGCTCCTCGCGGCCTCGCACCTTGCGGGGGACGGCCGTGGCGGACCTGCGGGAGGTGGTGGGAGCGGACGCGGAGGTCTCGTGGGTTGCTGCGGTCATGGCGAGGGCTCCTTACGCCTGCTCGGACTTCAGGGTGCTGCGGCGGTAGAAGGTCGAGAAGGCCATCAGGAGGGCGAGGATGATGATTCCGTAGGTCGCGGCCCCGGCGTAGTCCGAGATGCCGGTGAAGGCCTTGCGGAAGGCGAAGGTGACCAGGATGTCGGCGTCGCCGCTCGTGTTGTTGCCCAGCAGCAGATAGATGACGTTGAACATGTTGAACGTCCAGATGCAGCCGAGCAGAATCACCGTGTTCGTCACCGGACGCAGGCCGGGCAGCGTCACGTTGACGAAGCGCTGCCAGGGCGAGGCGCCGTCCATCTCGGCGGCCTCGTACAACTCCTTGGGGATGGACTGCAGTCCGCCGAGGACCGCGACCATGTTGAACGGGATGCCGATCCAGACGTTCACCATGATGACGGCGACCTTCTGGGCGAACGGGGTGCCGAGCCAGTCCTGCGCGGGCAGGCCGAACGCGGTGATGACCTCGTTGAACACGCCGTACTGCGAGTTGAGCATCAGCCGCCAGGCGAACACACCGATGAACGACGGGACCGCCCAGGGCAGGATCAGCATCGCGCGGTAGAAGCCGCGGAAGCGGACCTTGCGGTTGAGCAGCACCGCGAGACCCATGCCGAGGCCGACCTGGAGCGTCACGCAGGAGACGGTCCAGATGACCGTCCACACCAGGCGCGGGTAGAAGTCGCTGTCGGCGCCGGTCAGCACGTCCCAGTAGTTGTCGAGTCCGACGAACTGGTAGGTGGCCGGGCGGTGGAAGGCGCCGATGGTGGTCGCGACGTTCGCCTCGTTGGCGTCGGTCAGCGACTGGTAGATGCCGTATCCGAGGGGGTAGAGGACGAGGACGGCCAGGACGATGGCGACCGGGGCCACCATGGCCCAGGCGTACCAGTACTTGTCCCAGGACCGTCGGAGCGCCGAAACGCGTGGGGGGCGCGCGGCCTTGTCGCCTCGCGCTGTCTTGCCGGAATTCTCGGTGCTCGCTGCGGTCGTCATCCTCATCGGCTCTTTCGCGGCGGAAGTCTGGGTGGAGTCCGGGGGGTTTCTCGCGAAACCCGCCGGGTCCTGGTGGTTCCGCAGCCCCAGGGGAGCCCCAGGCGGGGCGGCAGCGGGGTAAGTCCTTCCCCGGGGCTGCGTGTCCTTGATTGCCTACTGGCTACCGGGCGGGTGATCAGCCGATGGAGTAGCCGGGCAGGAGCTTCTGGAACTCCTTGGCGGTGCGGTCGAGCCCGTCCTTGACCGACGAGTCGCCCTGCAGGATCTTCACGTAGTTCTGGGCGAGCGGCGTGAAGAGCGAGCCGACCTGGGGGAGCGCGACGCGCGGGCGGGCGGTCTGCTCCAGGATCGGCTTGAAGCCGGCGATCTTGGCGTTCGCGGTGACCTCGGAGGTGTAGGCCGACTTGCGGGTCGGCAGCGTGCCCGTCTTCGTCGCGATGTCGACCTGGCTCTCGGTGGACGTCATGAACTGAGTGAACAGGTAGCTGGCGTCGAGGTTCTTCGAGCCCTGGTAGACCGTGAGGTTGTGGCCGCCGGTCGGGGCCTGGGCCTTGCCGCCCGCACCGGCCGGGACGGGCGCGTAGCCGAGGTTGTCCTCGTTGCCCTTGAAGGCCTTGCCGGTGACGTCGTCGCCGACGGACCAGGGGCCCTGGATCAGCATGGCGACCTTGCCGTTCTTGAAGGCCGTCTGCATGTTCTGGTAGGCGTTCGCGAAGTCGACCTTCATCGACGCCTCATCGTTGATCTTCTTCGCCGTGGTCAGCGCGGTGACGGCGGCGTCGTCACTGATGGTGATCTTCTTCGACGAGGTGTCGGCCATGTCCGCGCCGTTGCTGTAGAGCAGCGGGAGCAGGAAGTAGGAGTCGGGGTTGAGGTAGGTGCCGTAGGCCCCGGTCTTCTTCTTGATCGTCTTCGAGTCGCTGATGAACTCGTCCCACGTGGTGGGCGGCGCGTCGATGCCGGCCTTCTTGAGCAGCTCCTTGTTGTAGAGCAGGCCCAGGGTGTCGGTGACGGACGGGACGCCGTACGTCTTGCCGTTGTACTTGGTGGTGTCCATCGGGCCCGAGTTGAAGTCCGAGGTGCTCGTCAGCGCGGTGGTGCCGTCGAGCGGGGCGATGTAACCGAGGGACGCGTACTCGGCCATCAGGCCCACGTCGGTGCGGACGACGTCCGGGGCGCCCTTGCCGCTCTTCGCGGCGGACTTGAACTTCTGCTCGACGTCGGTGAACGGGATGCTCTCGTAGTTCACCTTGATCTTCGGGTACTTGGCCTCGAACTTCTTGATCAGGGCCTTGTACGTCGGAGCTTCGGTCGCCGCATCCGAGGTGTCCCAGTAGGTGATCGAACCCGAGACGTCCTTGGCGTCCTTCGGCTTGCTCGACGAGTTGTCGTCGGAACCACCGCAGGCGGTCGCGGACAGCGCGATGACGGTCACCGCGGCGGCGATCGATATGCCACGTCGCATATGAGCTCCTAGAAGAGGGGTGCCCGGATCTTCCCTTGGGAGGACCGCGGGTGCCGTCTGTCCCTTCGACGGCCGCCGGGCTGAAAGGGAAGCTAACAGCGCTGCAAGTCCTTGCGAAAGGCGTTGCAAGGAATTTTCTGCAGGATCCGGGAAGCGTGACGTTCCCGTTACCGGCGTGTGTCGGCAGCCTGGGGGCGGTCCCGCGTGGCTCCGGTCACCTTGACGGGTGAACTGGCGGTGGTAAGCCATCTGTTGAAAGTTGTTACGACATCTTGCTGAAACCTGACAGCCGGAGATACGTTCCCGCTCACGTCCGGCCTTGTTGATCACGCAACGGTGTGCAGGCGGACGGCCGTCAATGCCTCACACATGGGCATACCGGTACGAAACTCGCATCACCCTTCGCTCCATCCCCCCACCCGCACGACGAAGTGCAGGAGTACACATGGTCAGGAAGACTCTGGCCGCCTCGGTCGCCCTCGCGGCCGGCATGGCGGTCTCGCTCACCGTTCCCACGGGCATCGCCGAGGCGTCCCCGCCCGGCACCAAGGACGTCACCGCCGTCCTCTTCGAGTGGAACTTCGCCTCGGTCGCCAAGGAGTGCACCAACACGCTCGGCCCCGCCGGATACGGCTACGTCCAGGTCTCACCGCCCGCCGAGCACATACAGGGCTCCCAGTGGTGGACGTCGTACCAGCCGGTCAGCTACAAGATCGCCGGGCGGCTCGGCGACGCCACCGCCTTCCAGAACATGATCAACACGTGTCACGCGGCGGGCGTGAAGGTCGTGGTCGACACGGTCGTCAACCACATGTCGGCGGGCAGCGGCACCGGCACCGGCGGCTCCTCGTACACGAAGTACAACTACCCGGGCCTGTACTCGTCGTACGACATGGACGACTGCACGGCGACGATCAGCGACTACACCAACCGCACCAACGTCCAGAACTGCGAGCTCGTCGGGCTCGCCGACCTGGACACGGGCGAGGACTACGTCCGGTCGAAGATCGCCGGCTACATGAACACCCTGCTCGGCTACGGCGCCGACGGCTTCCGCATCGACGCGGCCAAGCACATCCCCGCGGCCGACCTCGCCAACATCAAGTCCCGGCTGAGCAACACGTCGGTGTACTGGAAGCAGGAGGTCATCTACGGCAGCGGGGAGGCCGTCCAGCCCACCGAGTACACGGGCAACGGCGACGTCCAGGAGTTCCGCTACGCCTACGACCTCAAGCGGGTCTTCAACAACGAGAACCTCGCCTACCTCAAGAACTACGGCGAGGGCTGGGGCTACATGAGCAGCTCCGTCTCCGGCGTCTTCGTCGACAACCACGACACCGAGCGCAACGGCAGCACCCTGAACTACAAGGACGGCGCCAACTACACCCTGGCCAACGTCTTCATGCTCGCCTACCCGTACGGCGCCCCGGACATCAACTCCGGCTACGAGTGGTCGTCCACGGACGCGGGCCCGCCCAACGGCGGCTCGGTGACGGCCTGTTGGCAGGACGGCTGGAAGTGCCAGCACGCCTGGCCGGAGATCAAGTCCATGGTCGCCTTCCGCAACACCACCCGCGGCGAGTCCATGACCAACTGGTGGGACAACGGCAACGACGCGATCGCGTTCGGCCGCGGCAGCAAGGGCTTCGTGGCCATCAACCACGAGACCTCGTCCCTCAGCCGCACCTACCAGACGTCACTGGCGGCGGGCACCTACTGCAACGTCCAGAACAACACGACGGTGACAGTGAACGGCTCGGGCCAGCTCACGGCGACGCTGGGGGCCAACACGGCACTGGCGGTCTATGCGGGCAAGACCAGCTGCTGAACACCCACGCACGACTCGGAGCCCGGCCACCGCTCCCACGGTGACCGGGCTGCTGGTGCTGGTGAGGGGGATCGGGGATTCAACAAGTCGTGAGCCCGGGCCAGTTGAGAAGGGTGCGCCAAGGTCGTTGTTGAAAGTTCTTGCCGTGAGTTGCAAGACTCTTGCTGTAAACCTTTCGTTGGCGATACGGTCGCGCCCGGCGCCCGGCAGCGTTGCCGCACAGCGGCCCTGGACCAGGCCCGATCGAGCCGTATTCGCAAGGAGTTCACCCTGTGATACCGAGATGGCCGGCGCCCTGGGCGCGCCGTACCCCGCAGCGCAGAAGGGCCGCGGTCATCGCCGTGGCCGCCCTCACGGCAGTGTTCGTCCAGCCCGTGGCGGCACGCGCACAGACCCCGCCCGCACCCCCTTCGGACGCGAAGCTCGCCGCCGAGCCCGCCCGGCACGACGACACCCGCGAGCAGTTCTACTTCGTGATGCCGGACCGCTTCGCCAACGGCGACACGTCCAACGACGAGGGAGGCCTGACCGGTTCACGCCTCGCGACCGGCTACGACCCCACCGACAAGGGCTTCTACCAGGGCGGCGACCTCAAGGGCCTGACGAAGAAGCTCGACTACATCAAGGGCCTCGGCACCACCTCCATCTGGATGGCGCCGATCTTCAAGAACCAGCCCGTGCAGGGCACCGGCAAGGACGCCTCGGCCGGCTACCACGGCTACTGGATCACCGACTTCACCCAGGTCGACCCGCACTTCGGCACCAACAAGGACCTGGAGACCCTCATCTCCAAGGCCCACGCCAAGGGCATGAAGGTCTTCTTCGACGTCATCACCAACCACACGGCCGACGTCGTCGACTACGAGGAGAAGTCCTACGGCTACCTCTCCAAGGGCGCCTTCCCGTACCTGACCAAGGACGGCGAGCCGTTCGACGACGCCGACTACGCCGCGGGCGGCAGGGGCTTCCCCTCGGTCGGCACCGGCTCCTTCCCGGGCACCCCCGCCGTGTCCGCCGGGAAGAAGAACGCCAAGGTCCCCTCCTGGCTCAACGACCCGGCGATGTACCACAACCGCGGTGACTCCACGTATGCCGGTGAGTCCACCACCTACGGCGATTTCTCCGGCCTCGACGACCTGTGGACCGAGCGTCCCGAGGTCGTGAAGGGCATGGAGAAGATCTACGAGAAGTGGGTCAGGGACTACGACATCGACGGCTTCCGGATCGACACCGTGAAGCACGTGAACACCGAGTTCTGGACCCAGTGGGCGACCGCGCTCGACAAGTACGCCGCCGAGCGGGGCCGCAAGAACTTCTTCATGTTCGGCGAGGTCTACTCCGCCGACACGTCGATCACCTCGCCGTACGTCACACAGGGCCGCCTCGACGCCACACTCGACTTCCCCTTCCAGGACGCGGCCCGCGCGTACGCCTCCCAGGGCGGCAGCGCGCAGAAGCTCGCCTCGGTCTTCGGTGACGACTACAAGTACACGACGGACAAGGCCAACGCGTACGAGCAGGTCACCTTCCTCGGCAACCACGACATGGGCCGCATCGGGTACTTCCTGAACCAGGACAACCCGAAGGCGACCGACGCCGAGCTCCTCGCCAAGGACCGGCTCGCCAACGAGCTGATGTTCCTCAGCCGAGGCAACCCCGTCGTCTACTACGGCGACGAGCAGGGCTTCACCGGCGCGGGCGGCGACAAGGACGCCCGCCAGACGATGTTCGCCTCCAAGGTCGCCGACTACCTCGACGACGACGAACTGGGCACGGACCGCACGCACGCGAGCGACGCGTACGACACGAGCGCACCGCTCTACAAGGAGATCGCCGCTCTCGCCAAGCTCCGCAAGGACAACCCGGCGCTCGCCGACGGCGTGCAGACACAGCGGTACGCGGCCGACGGCGCCGGCGTCTACGCCTTCTCGCGCACGGACGCGAGGACCGGCACCGAGTACGTCGTCGCCTTCAACAACGCGGGCGAGCCGAAGTCGGCCACCTTCGCGACCGGGTCCGCCGACATGGCGTTCCGGGGGATCTACGGCACCGACGACTCCCTGACGAGCGACCCCGACAAGAAGATCACGGTCACCGTCCCGGCCGGTTCCGCCGTCGTCCTCAAGGCCGCGGGCAAACTCGCCGCGCCCGCCGCGAAGCCGTCGCTGACGCTGAAGGCCCCCGACGCGGGCGCCACCGGCACCGTCGAGCTGTCCGCCGACGTCGAAGGCGGCCGGCTCAACCGCGTCGTGTTCGCCGCACAGGTCGGGGGCGGCAAGTGGCAGACTCTCGGCTCCGCCGACCACGCCCCGTACAAGGTCACCCAGACCATCGCCAAGGACGTACCGGCTGGAACAGCCCTGCGCTACAAGGCAGTTGTCGTCGACTCCGCGGGACGCACCGTCGCCGCAACGGCCGGCTCGACGACCGGCACCCCGCCCGCCGCGGAGGTCCCCACGGCCTCCTCGCGCGACTACGCGGTCGTCCACTACAAGCGCACCGTCGGCGACTACACCGACTGGCGGCTGTACGCGTGGGGCGACCTCGCCGACGGGGAGTCGACGACCTGGCCCGCCGGCCACGACTTCATCGGCCGCGACGCCTACGGGGCCTTCGCCTACGTCAAGTTGAAGCCGGGCGCCTCCAGCGTCGGCTTCCTGGTGATCGACAAGGACGGCAACAAGGACGTCGCCACCGACCGCACGATCGACGTGACCAAGACCGGCGAGGTCTGGGTCGAGCAGGGCAAGGACGCCGTCCTTACCGAGAAGCCCGACTACCCGGCGCAGGACAAGACCAAGGCGGTCCTGCACTACCACCGCGCCGACGGCAACTACGACGGCTGGGGACTGCACGTCTGGACGGGCGCCGCGAGCCCCACGGACTGGTCGAAGCCCCTGGAGCCGGTGAAGACGGACGCCTACGGCGCGGTCTACGAGGTGCCGCTCACCGACGGTGCAACCAGCCTCAGTTACATCCTGCACAAGGGCGACGACAAGGACCTGCCCACCGACCAGTCGCTCGACCTCACGGCGAACGGCCATGAGGTGTGGCTGGTGGGCGGCCAGGAGAAGTACCTGCTCCCGCAGCCCGCGGGCAGCGCGGCCGCGCTCGACCTGACGACGTCCAAGGCCGTCTGGATCGACCGGAACACGGTCGCCTGGAACGGCTCGGACGCCGCCGCCTCCACCCAGCTCCTGTACTCCCGCGACGGCTCGATCGCCGTGAAGGACGGCGCGCTCACCAGTGACGACGAGCGCTGGCTGAGGCTTTCCAGGACCAGCCTCACCGACGCGCAGAAGGCCAGGTTCCCGCACCTGAAGGCGTACACGGCCTGGTCCGTCGACCCGCGCGACCAGGGCCGGGTGCGCGAGGCACTGAACGGACAGCTCGTGGCCTCCCAGCGCGCCGCCAACGGAGCGGTGCTGGCGGCGACGGGCGTGCAGATCGCCGGCGTACTCGACGATGTGTACGACGCGACGAAGGCCCACCTCGGGCCCACATTCGACAAGGGCCGCCCCACGCTCGCCGTCTGGGCGCCCACCGCGCAGTCCGTGTCCCTGGAGCTCGACGGCTCCACGGTGCGGATGAAGCGGAACGACACCACCGGCGTGTGGTCGCTCACCGGTCCCGCGTCCTGGAAGGGCAAGCAGTACCGGTACGTGGTGAAGGTGTGGGCGCCGACCGTCCGCAAGGTCGTCACCAACAAGGTCACCGACCCGTACTCGGTGGCTCTGACCGCAGATTCCGAGCGCAGCCTGATCGTCGACCTGGACGCCAAGTCCCTTGCCCCGAGCGGCTGGTCGGCGCTGAAGAAGCCGAAGGCCGTGGCGCTGAAGGACGCCCAGATCCAGGAGCTGCACATCCGGGACTTCTCGGTCGAGGACAAGACGGTTCCCGAGAAGGAGAAGGGCACCTACCTGGCGTTCACCGACCAGAACAGCGACGGCTCCAAGCACCTCAAGGAACTCGCGAAGTCGGGCACCTCGTACGTGCACCTGCTGCCCGTGTTCGACATCGCCACCATTCCCGAGAAGAAGTCCGAGCAGACGAACACCGACTGCGACCTCGCCTCGTACGCCGCCGACTCCGACAAGCAGCAGGAGTGCGTGGCGAAGACCGCCGCCAAGGACGCCTACAACTGGGGCTACGACCCGTACCACTACACGGTCCCCGAGGGTTCGTACGCGACCGACCCGGACGGCACCGGGCGCACCGTCGAGTTCCGCAGGATGGTCAAGTCCCTCAACGGCGACGGCCTGCGGGTCGTCATGGACGTGGTCTACAACCACACCGCGGCCGCCGGCCAGGCCGACACCTCGGTGCTCGACAAGGTCGTCCCCGGCTACTACCAGCGCCTCCTGGCGGACGGCAGCGTCGCCAACTCCACCTGCTGCGCGAACACCGCGACCGAGAACGCCATGATGGGCAAGCTCGTCGTGGACTCGATCGTCACCTGGGCCAAGGAGTACAAGGTCGACGGCTTCCGCTTCGACCTCATGGGCCACCACCCCAAGGCCAACATCCTCGCCGTACGCAAGGCACTCGACGCGCTCACCCTCGCCAAGGACGGCGTCGACGGCAAGAAGATCATCCTGTACGGCGAGGGCTGGAACTTCGGTGAGGTCGCCGACGACGCCCGCTTCGTCCAGGCCACCCAGAAGAACATGGCCGGAACGGGCATCGCCACCTTCTCCGACCGCGCCCGCGACGTCGTACGCGGCGGGAGCCCCTTCGACTCCGACCCCGGCGTCCAGGGCTTCGCCTCCGGCCTCTACACCGACCCCAACTCCTCGACGGCCAACGGCACGTCAGCCGAGCAGAAGGCCCGTCTGCTGCACTACCAGGACCTCATCAAGGTCGGCCTGTCGGGCAATCTGAGCGGCTACGCGTTCACCGACAGCAGCGGCAAGGACGTCAAGGGCTCCGACGTCGACTACAACGGTCAACCGGCCGGATACGCGGACGCGCCCGGCGACGCCCTCGCCTACGCCGACGCCCACGACAACGAGTCCCTCTACGACGCCCTCACCTACAAACTGCCCGCGACGACGAGCGCGAACGACCGGGCCCGGATGCAGGTCCTCGCGATGGCGACGGCCACCCTCTCGCAGGGCCCGTCCCTCTCGCAGGCCGGCTCCGACCTGCTGCGCTCCAAGTCCCTGGACCGCAACTCGTTCGACAGCGGTGACTGGTTCAACGCCGTCCACTGGGACTGCCGGGACGGCAACGGCTTCGCACGAGGTCTGCCGACCGCGGCCGACAACGCCTCCAAGTGGCCTTATGCCAAGCCCCTGTTGACCTCGGTCAAGGTCGGCTGCGACCAGATCGAGGGCACCTCGGCCGCGTACCGGGATCTGCAGCGGATCCGTACGGCCGAGAGCGTCTTCTCGCTCTCCACGGCCGGCCAGGTCCAGTCGAAGCTGTCCTTCCCGCTGTCCGGCAGGAACGAGACACCGGGAGTGATCACGATGGAGCTCGGCGACCTCGTCGTCGTCTTCAACGCGACACCCGAGAAGCAGAAGCAGACGGTGGACGCCCTGGCCGGGACGGCGTACGCGCTGCACCCGGTGCAGGCGAAGGGCACGGACCCTACCGTCAAGTCCTCGTCCTACGCATCGGATTCGGGCACCTTCGCCGTTCCGGGGCGCACTGTGGCGGTATTTTCCCGCACCGCACGGTAAGCGGACTATTTTGGTGGGCGGGCCCCGGACCCGGGGTCCGCCCACCACTCGTGGCCCGAGGGGCTGCTCCCATGGACGGCAACGGCACGTACGCCGCGTACCGCACGTACGGCGCGCGCCGCAGGAACGGCGACGGCGCCGACTCCACCGTGCTCGTCGTCGACGACGTACCGGCCAGCCGCTACGCCCTGGGAGCCGTACTGCGGCGCGCAGGACACAGCGTCGTGCCGGTCGGCAGCGCGAGTGAAGCGCTCGTCGAACTCGACGTGCGGCTGCGCGCGGGCGTCCTGCCCGACGTGGCGCTCGTCGACGTGGGCCTGCCGGACATGAGCGGCTTCGAACTCTGCCGCCGGCTGAAGGCACAGCCGCCCATGGCGGCCCTGCCCGTCGTGCACTTCTCCGCCTCCTACGGCGGGCCCGGCTACCGCTGCCGGGGCCTGGACGCGGGCGGCGAGGCCTATCTGTCGGTGCCCGCCGAACCCGAGGAGATCCAGGCGGTCGTCGGCGCGGTGGTGCGCGCCGCCCGGATCCGCTCGGCGGCCGAGACGCGCGTACGGCGCCTGACGCTGCTGTCCGAGACGATCGTCGCCGTCCAGACGGCGCGCTGCCTTGAGGAACTCGCCACCGCCGCCGCCGAGGGTGCCGCGCGGCTCACCGGCACCCCCGCCGCCGTCTTCGTGCTCGGCGAGGACGGCGAGCTGTACCGCGGGATGTCCCGCAACCGTGCCCGCGCCACCCTGCCCGACCTCGGCGCGCACGACGCCGTGGCCCGGCTCATCCGGCGGACCATGGCGAGCAGCGGGGTGCGCACCACCGTCGTGCCCTTCCCGCAGTGGCCCGCCGGGTTCTTCACACCCGGCGCACCCGACGACGCCCGCCTGGTGCTGACCCGGACGCCGGGCGGCACGGCGGGCGTGTGCCTGGCCGCCGCCGTGCCCGGCGCGCCCGACCGGATACCGGAGACCGACACCCTGGTGGCCCGGCTCGCCCAGGCCACCGCACTGGCCGCGGAGCCGCTGCTCATGTACCAGGTGGAACGTCATGTCGCACTGACCCTCCAGCGCAGCTTCCTGCCGCAGAAGCTGCCCGAGACGCCGGGGCTGGACGTCGTCGTCCGCTATGTGCCGGCGTCCCGGCAGACCGAGATCGGCGGTGACTTCTACGCGGCTCTGCGCACCCCCGAGGGGGTGCTCACCGCGGTCGGCGACGTCGTCGGGCACTCGCTGGACGCGGCCACCGTCATGGTGGAGATCCGGCACGCGCTGCGCGCGTACTGCATCGAGACCCCCGCTCCCGACGTCCTGGCCCGGCGGCTCGACCGGATGCTCCAGACCTATCATCCCGACGTCACCGCCACCGTCTGCCTGGTCCTGGTCGACCCGGAGAGCGGGCGCACGCGGATCGCCAACGCGGGGCACATCCCGCCGTTGATCGTCCACGACGCGGGCACCGCCGAGTACGCCGAGGTCTCCGGACCGCTGCTCGGGCTGGGTCTTGACCGCCCGTCGCCCGCCGAGATCGTCCTTGGGCCCGAGGACCGGCTCCTCATGGTCACCGACGGCCTCATCGAGACCCGCGGCACGGACCTCGCCATCTCCATGGACACCCTCCGCGCCGCGGCCGCCGCCGCGCCGCCCGGCACCGCCGCCCTGTGCGACACCCTGCTCGACTGCTTCGGCCGCGACCGGGAGGACGACATCGCGCTGCTGGCGCTGCGGCTAGGGTGATCGGGATATCCCCTGACAGATGTCCCTCGAACAGGAGTACCCATGCCGCAGATCACCGTTGAACACTCCCCGTATCTCGACGGGGTCGACTGGGGTGGGTTCGCGCGCGAGCTGCACAACGTGGTGGTCGAAACGGCGGCCGCGCGGATCGAGGCGTGCAAGAGCCGGTTCCTGCGGACCGAGGACGAGGTCGTCGGAGCGGAGGCGGAAGGGCACGCGATCGTGCACGTCATGATCGCCCTGCTCGCCGGCCGGAGCGAGGAGACCAAGGCGGAGCTCACCGAAGGCGTACTGGATCTGCTGCGCAAGTACGTCGACCCCGAGGACGGCATCACGCTGCACGCGTCCGCCGAGGTGCGCGACCTCGACCCGTCGTACCGGAAGTTCGAGCGGTAGCCCCTACGCCGCCGGGGGCGAGGCCAGGGTGATCAGGCGTACGGCCAGGTCGCTGAAGGGTCCCTCCGGGGACTCGCCCTTGAGGACCTCGCGGAGCAGAGCGGCCAGTTCGTCGTCGAACCCGGCGCTCACCGCGGCGAGCGCCGCGAAGTCGTGCACGAGCTGCACCTCCAGCTCGCCCCGCGGGATGCGCCGCCCGTCCAGCCAGATCAGCGCCGTCGACTCGACGAGCGAGATCCAGGAGCGGATCACCAACTCCAGGCGGACGGGCGGGTCCTCGACCCTCAGATGCGACAGGATCTGGAGGTAGGCGGCCTGCCGCACCCCGTCGACGAGCCCGTTGATCGTCGACGCCGAGCCGAGGGAGCGGGTCTCGCCCGCGGGAACCGCGGGGCCGCCGCGCATCAACGCCGAGAAACCGGGCCCGTGGTCGTCGACGAAGTCGAAGAACCGGCGCATCACGCGCAGCAGCCGCGCCCCCAGCGGCCCGTCCTGCGGCTCCACGAACCGCTCCGCGAGATCGTCCGACGCGCGCTGCAACGCCGCCTCGTACAGGCTGAGTTTGCCGGGAAAGTAGTGGTAGACCAGCGGACGCGAGATGCCCGCGGCCGAGGCTATCTCGTCTATGGAGACCTCGTCGGGCGAGCGTCGGCTGAACAGTTCGAGAGCGACACCGATCAACTGCTGTCGTCGCTCCTCGACACCCATCCTGCGGCGTACCCCGGTTGTCATGCGAACACCTTACCGATCGGAACCGGCCCGGAACGGACCGGTCCGCCCAAGGTCGTTCACATGTCCAACACGATTCGCTCACCAAGCGCGCGCGAGACACAGATCAGCATCGAGTCGTCACGCTCCGCATCCGTCAGCAGTTCGTCGCGGTGGTCTATCTCCCCGTCCAGCACCCGCTGTTGGCAGGTCCCGCAGAACCCCTGCTCGCAGGAGTACAGCGTGTCGGGCAGCTCCGCCCGTACGGCGGCGAGCACGGTGGAGCCTGCGGGCACGGCCACCGTGCGTCCGCTGCGCCGCAGTTCGACCTCGAAGGCACTGTTGCCCTCCGTCGAGGTGTGCGGACTGAAGCGCTCCAGATGGAGGGCCGCGCCGTCCGGGAGCCGGGCCGCCACCGCGTCCATCAGTCCCTCGGGCCCGCAGCAGTACACCGCGGTGCCCTCCGGGACTCCCGTGAACAGTGCGTCCAGGTCCGGCAGTCCGTCCTCGTCCTGAGCGACGACGGTGACCCGGGACCCATCCAGCTTCTCGATCTCCTCCAGGAACGGCATCGAGGCACGCGTGCGCCCGCCGTACAACAGCCGCCACTCCACGCCCTGTTGGAGGCTCCGGACCATGGCGAGGACGGGCGTGATCCCGATGCCGCCCGCCACGAACACGTACGACGGCGCGGGTGCGAGCGGGAAGCGGTTGCGCGGCCCGCGCACCTCGACCTCCATGCCCTCCCGGAGCTGCTCGTGCACCTCGCGCGAGCCACCGCGCCCGCCCTCGGACCCGGCCACGAGCCGGGTCGCGACCGTGTACGACGAGGTGTCCTCCGGATCACCGCACAGCGAGTACTGCCGTACGAGCCCCGACGGCAGCACCAGGTCGAGATGCGCCCCCGGCTCCCAACGGGGCAGGTCGCGCCCCTCCAGTCGCAGTTGTACGACGCCCTCGGCGACCTTCTCGTGCCGGGCGACCAGTAGCCGCAGGGCCCGGGAGCGCGGCTGTCCCGAGACGGGCTCGTCCAGGGCGGGCAGCGGCCACAGCGGCGACGCCGCGATCCGGCGGCGCATCGCGCGCCGCACGAGCAGGGCCGCGCCGGTGGCGGCCACGACGGTCCGCAGCCGGGGCCTCACGCCACCCTCCGCTCCGCCGCCGTCGCGGCGGGGGAGGAGGCGAGATAGGCGACGGCCTGCTCGGTGGAGCCCTCCTGGGAGGGATGGTAGGACCGGCTCAGATAGCGCGGGATGGACCTGAGCATGTCGCCGGTGGTGGGCAGAGTGCCCCGCTTCCCGCTCAGATAGAGGTCCTTGAAGGAGGCCTTGCCCGCCGCCAGGGTCGGGTCGTTCTCCATGAAGAACCGCGTCCCGCGCTGCCACAGGAACACCAGCGCGGTGAACGCGGTCGCCCAGGTCCGGGCGCGCCGCCGGTAGCTGCCGTCGACGTGCATGAACAGGTCGAAGGCCACGGACCGGTGCTCGACCTCCTCCGCGCCGTGCCAGCGCAGCAGGTCCAGCATGGTCGGGTCGGCGCCCCGCCGGTCCAGCTCCTGCGAGTTCAGCACCCAGTTGCCGAGGAACGCGGTGTAGTGCTCGATGGCCGCGATGACGGCGACCCGCTCCATCAGCCACCACTTGCGGGCCCGGCCCGGCGGCAGGGTGCGGTCGCCGAGCAGCTTCTCGAAGAACCAGTCGACCTGCGCGGTGTACGGCGTCGGGTCGAGCCCCAGCTCCTTGAGATGCGGGAGCACCTCGTCGTGCGCCTGCGAGTGCATGGCCTCCTGGCCGATGAACCCCATGACGTCCTCGCGCAGCCGCTCGTCCCGGATGTACGGCAGCACCTGCTTGTAGACGTGCACGAACCAGCGCTCACCGGCGGGCAGCAGCAGATGCAGCACGTTGATGGTGTGCGTGGTGAACGGATCGCCCGGCACCCAGTGCAGTGGGGTGTCCTCCCAGGAGAAGGACACCTTCCGCGCCTTGAGGGCTATCCGCTCGGAGTCGACCGGCTGGGGCAGCCGTGCCCGCGTATTAGACATGGCGTCAATGTACTGACGAGTACTTCCGGGCGAAACCCCCGCGCGGCAACTTGTTGACGTGACTGTCAGCTAGTGAGGTGCCGGCTGGAGAGGTGCGGCCGGGGAGGTGCGGCCGGTGAGGTGCCGACGGTCGTACCCGCCGGGCCGTCCTACCGCAGACCGGTGATCTCCCGGCCGTCCTCCAGGCTCCCCTTCAGCCCGGCCTGGGCCCCCTGCTCGGTGCGGACCGCGAGCAGGGAGCCGCGTGCGGAGCCGTGCACCCCGCCCGTCGCACTGATCGACGCCGTGTCCTTGCCGCCCGCGGCGAGGAGGTACCAGGTGCCCGAGCCGGACTTCCAGAGCACGCCCGCCAGCACCTGCGGATCACGTGGACCGCACGCCGCGGAGTTCTCGGCCTTCGCCGCGACCGCCCCGTACTTCCCGCCCGGCGTGTGGAACTGAGCCAGCACGCGCGTGCCCCCGCCCCGCCAGGTGTCCGCCCGGGTGCACACCCACCCGGCACTCCCGCTCGCGTCGGGCAGCGGCTGGTGCGCGAACTCCCAGGCGTTCACGGACCGCACGCCTTGCGAACGGACGTCACCCAGCGAGCAGGCGAACGGCGACCAGGCGCGCAGCGCCTGCGCGCCGGACGCCTCGCGCGGCGCGGAGGGCCGGCCGGTGGTGAGGTGCGCCGGGGTCAGCTCACCGAGGTCGGCCATCAGACGGGTGCCCGAGTCGTCCGTCAGCTGCAGCACGTTCCAGGTCGTGCAGGCGCCGGTCGCCTGGGCCGGGCTGGCCAGCGGGGCGGTCACTCCCTGGGCGGAGAGGGCGAGATCCATGGTGCCGGACGACGGCTTCAGCAGGTCCCGCTCGGCCGCCTTGCGCACCCAAGGGGCCGTCAGATAGCGGACGTTGCCGTCGGCCCGGTCGAGGACCACGGCGTTCGCCTCGGACCCGGTCGCGCCGTCGACACGCGCGAAGTCCAGGGCCGCCCCGGCGGTGCCGTCCTTCGGCTCCGCGTACCGCGCGATACGCAGACCGTCGTAGAGCAGCACCACCCGCCCCTGGTCGACGGCTCCCGCGTACAGCAGCTGGGGCGGGCCGGGCGGGGCGCCGGACGGGGTGCCCGGGGTCGCCGAGACCTGTACGGACTCGCCGGGCCGCGCCCATACCGCGAGCGCACGCCGCAGCAGCGCCTTGTCGCCCACGAGGTCGCCGCGCGCGGGCCACACGGAGAAGTCGGTGCGCGCCGACGCCCGCCACGCCGTCGCGGGCACGATGGTCAGCCGCGCGGGATCCAGGGCGGCTTCGGCCGCCGGGTTCTGCGCGTACGAGGGGGCGGCGGCGCCGTCGCGCCCCCAGCCGTCCCCGGGCATCCCGAGCAGTGCGCCGCACACGGCCACCGCGGCGGCGGCGGCCAGCGCGGCCTTCATGTGCTGCCTGCGGCGCATCAGATCGGTGGGCCGGGCGTGCAGCGAACAGGGGTCGAACTCGGGGGAGCTCAGCAGACCGTCCTGGCTCTCCAGACCGTCGGCCTCCGTGAGCGCCGCCCCGGGGTCCTCGACACCCGCCGCCGTCAGCACCTTCCGTACGTCCGCGTCGGGCAGCTTCTCCAGACCGCGCAGGACGTAGGCGGCGCGGGCGGGCCCGGTCAGCGCGGACAGCCGCTGGTCCAGGGCGAGTTCGTCGGCGCCGCCGGAGCGCGGGAAGAGCCTCAGGCCCCACACCTGGGGGAGCAGCGGCGGCAGTTGGGACCGCTTGGGCCAGGCCTTGCGGCGCAGCGGCAGTCCCGCCTCCAGCGCGGTGCGCACCACCTGGAGACGGACGAAGGCGTAGCCCGGGTCGCCGTCGCGGCCGCCGGTCTGCTGGGCAGGGATGACCGTCGCGTCACCGGACGTACGCCCCCGGGGCAGCGCGCGCTGCGTGAGCGCGTGCGCGGTCAGGACCCGCCGGTTGCGGCCGAGGCTCGGCGGCAGCACCAGATAGGCGAGCCGGACGAGCCGCGGGTAGTGCTCGACGAGCGCGGCCTCGGCCTGCTCGACATCGACGACCGGTCCGGAGGAGGGTGCGGGGCGCGGGGCTACATCCTGTGACTGCACGTTCAGCAAAACGAGCGAATCGTTGGATGGTCACCTGCCCCGCACGGGTGCCCGCGGGCTGCTACGCCTCCGGCTCCACCAGCTGCCGCGCGTAGTTCGCCATCGACCGCTGGTAGCGCGGCAGATGGGGCGCCAGGGCGCCAAGGACGAGGGAGAGGCCCTCACGGTCGCGGCCCAGGCTGGACAGGCACAGCGCCAGACAGCCGCGTACGGCGTCGTCCAACTCGTCGGAGGGCGCGTCGAGTTCGGGTGTGAGGAGCTTGACGCCCTCCTCCGCCTGCCCGATGTTCCGCAGCGAACTGGAGAGCTGGATCTTGGCGCGGCGGCCCTTGTACCCGCTGAGTCCGCGCGCCAGCGCCTCCCGGTACAGAGGCACGGCCTTGTCCGAGTGGCCCGTCGAGTCCCAGGCGCAGGCCTGCTCGAAGGGGCCGAGCGGGCTGTCGTCGGGCAGTTCGGCGACGAGCGCGTCGATGACCGCGCGGAAGTCCGCCGCGTCCTCCTCGGCGTAGTCGTCGAAGCCGGCCCAGGCGGCCGCGGTGCGCTCTTCCCAGTCGTTCGTGATCACGGGGTCACTCTCGCACAGGTGTGCCCGTGGTGGTATCGGGTTTGCGGACGATTGAGCACGGGGCGCGCGGGAGCCGTATCGAAGGAGGGGCCCCTGTCGGGGGCTCTCGGTGGCATGGCCGCCGACAGGTACCGGAGGAACGTATGAGGTTGACGCGCGTGAAGCTCGCAGCCGGGGCCGCCGTGGCCCTGCTGGCGCTGACCGGCTGCGGCGGGTCGGGCGACAACGGCGCCGACGGGGGCAGCGGCAGCAAGAACGCCGCGGCCGAGGTCCCGGCGACGGCGACCGGCAGCCTGGAGGAGCTGGCCGCCGAGGCGAAGTGCAAGCCGGACATCCAGACGGACGCCGACGAGATCCGCCAGGGTGTCTGCAAGGTGAGCGGCGGCAAGTTCATCCTCGCCACCTTCGCCACCGACCGCGGGCAGCGGGAGTGGCTCAACGCGGCCAAGGACTACGGCGGCTCGTACCTCGTCGGCGCCAAGTGGGTCGCCGTCGGCGACCAGCAGATGGTCGGCACGCTGCGCGGCCGGCTCGGCGGGACCGTGGAGGAGGGGGCCTCGCACCACTCGGGGGGCAGTGGTGCTGGGGGGAACGAGACCGCGCACTCCGGTCACCACACGGGCTGACCGCGCAGGATCGGGGGAGTACTCGCCCGGCAGGTTCGGCCAGGCAGGCTCAGCCCGTCGGGCGAGTACTCGGCAGAGAAGAAGGCCGGCGGTGGAATTCCACCGCCGGCCTTCTTCGTGGTTCTGCCGGTCTTCTCAGTGCCTCACTTGCAACGCTGGCCGCTGTTGATGCAGTTGACCATGTTGTTCATCACGTTCTCGTCGAAGACGTTGATGAAGTCGTCGTGGTCGGTCGCGGCCTTGTGCAGCTGCTCCGGGAAACCGTCCACCGCGTAGGCGTTCTTGACCTGCCCGTTCTGGATGACCGGGGCCGGCACGTTGTACACCAGGCGCATGGTCAGCTGCGGAATGGCCTTGAAGCCATTGCCACAGTTGCCCTGGGCGTCGGCGAACGCCACGTGCGTACGGTGGTTGGCGCTGTCGATGTTCTGACCGTCCCAGCAGCTCTGGAACTTGAACGACCGCACCACGCTGCTGCCCTGGGGGCAGATCGGGTACTGCGTCGTCAGCTGCACCTTGTTCTCGAAGCCGGTGCAACTCCAGTGCGCGTTGGCGTTCGCGAGACCGTTGGTCGTGGTCTTCGCGTCACCGGTGATGATCCGCAGGAACTTCGGCATCGCGACGACCTTGCTCTTCGCGTTGCCGACGAACTTGATCTGCGCCTGCTTGACCTGCTGGATGGCGCCGACGTTGCCTTCCTTGCCACCGCCGTCGTTGTTCTGGTCGAAGTCCTTCGTACCGTTCTGGATACGCACGACCGGCCAGTAGTACGAGGACTTGTCGCCCTGGTTCGTGCAGCTGGTCTGGGCCGCGGCGAACGTGTCGTTGTTGGCGAAGGCGTCGTTCGACTGGTTGCCGACGTAGTCGTGCAGGTGGTGCGCGCCGTTGGCCACACCGGGCGCCACGATCACGTTGTCGGTGTTGAACTTCTTGTTGGCGTTCACACCGCACGAGCTGGTGAACGTGCCTGCCGAACCACCGGCCCGGGTGCGGGCCTTCTGGGCGACGTTCGCCTGGACCTTCGTGATGTCCACGAAGTCCGCGGCGACGGGACCGTTTCCGGCCTGACCGCCATTGCCCGTCTGCTGGCCGCCGTTGCCGGCGTTGCCGCCCTGCTGGCCGCCGTTGCCACCCTGCTGCTGACCACCGTTGCCGGCCGTCGCGCTCGGGGCCGCGGTCGCTCCGCCGTTGTTGTTCTGGCCGTTCTGACCATTCTGGCCGTTTTGGCCGTTCTGGTTGTTCTGCCAGTTCCCTCCGGCGTTGGTCTGGGCCTGGTTGGCGGTGGTGCCGGTGCAGGTGGCCAGTCCGTCGAGCGAGCCCGGGGCGGCGGCGCCGACACGGCTGAAGTCGATCTTGATCCGGCCGATGACCGCGGTCCGCTTGTCCTTCAGCGGGCCGAGGATCGCGTTCTGGACGAAGCCCGCGTCATTGGCCTGCGCCTGACGCGACGAGCTCAGCCGGGCGTACGCCTCGGTGATCTGCTTGTCCAGAGTCGCCAGTTCGTTGTCGACGTTCGCTTTCGCGGCGCTCGGCACGCTGGTCAACTGCTGACCGACGTCCGGGCAGGTGATCGTGGCCACCTGGGCGGCGGCGGCCTTGGTGCTGTTCTGTGTCGAGTTCTCCTCGTGCGCCGAAGCATAGAAATTCGCCCAGATCAGCCCGCCCCCGCCAAGCGCTAGAGCCGCCGATGCGGCTATGGCCTTGTTGGCCAGTGACGAACGGCGTTTTCTTGTATTGCGTCCCATGGAACTCCTCTGACTTCCTTGCGGGGCATCGAGGCGCCCGACAGGAGTGAAGCGGCTCCGTTCCATACGCAGGGGGCGCGTGAGGCGTTCAGAGGCCCTCGAAAAACTTGGAAGTTCCTGAGACCAATTTCGGCACAATGGGCCCAGAAGCCCGCGTTTCCAAGGGAGTTGATCTCCCCGAGCAGGTTTACAACCGGCTTTTGACTGATATTCAGTGGCTGCCCTGGTCCAGATAGGCGAGCACCGCAAGTACGCGCCGGTTGTCGTCGTCCGAGACCTCCAGGTCCAGCTTGGCGAAGATGTTGGACGTGTGCTTCGCGATCGCCCGTTCCGTGACCACGAGTCCGGCCGCGATGGCCGCGTTCGACCGGCCCTGCGCCATCAGTTCCAGCACCTCCCGCTCGCGCGGGGTGAGCCGGCCGAGCGGCTGGTCGGTGCTGGAGCGGCGCGACAGCAGCTGCTGGATCACCTGCGGGTCCATGGCCGTACCGCCGGCCGCGACCCGCCGTACGGCGTCGATGAACTGCTCCGCGTCGAACACCCGGTCCTTGAGCAGATAGCCCACCGCGCCCGCGCCGTCCGCGAGCAACTCCCGCGCGTACAACTGCTCCACGTGCTGCGACAGCACCAGCACCGGCAGCCCCGGCCTGTCACGGCGGGCCTGCAGCGCGCACTGCAGCCCCTCGTCGGTGTGCGAGGGCGGCAGCCGTACGTCGACGACGGCGACGTCCGGCGCCTCCTCGGCGAGCGCCCGGGT
The DNA here is from genome assembly GCF_052543295.1 of Streptomyces sp. SAS_270. Classification (NCBI taxonomy): domain Bacteria; kingdom Bacillati; phylum Actinomycetota; class Actinomycetes; order Kitasatosporales; family Streptomycetaceae; genus Streptomyces; species Streptomyces sp. SAS_270. The sequence continues at coordinate 24,903 of NZ_JBMNDS010000021.1, read as the reverse complement.
GAGCTCGGGGCCGCTCTCCACGGCTGCCGCGATCTCGAAGTCGTACGCCTCGAGCATCCGCACCAGTCCGTCGCGCAGCAGGAACAGGTCTTCGGCTAGGACAACGCGCAAGGGATCTCCATGCTCACCATGGTGGGACCGTCCGCGGGGCTGCTGACGGCCAGTACGCCGTCGAATGTACCCAGTCGCCGCTCGACCCCGGTCAGCCCGGACCCCCCGCCGATGCGTGCGCCGCCCCCGCCGTTGTCGGTGACCGTGATCCGCAGCCTGCCGTCCGTGTGGTGGACGTCCACCCAGAGGCGGTCCGCGCCGGAGTGCTTCACCGCGTTGGTGAGCAGCTCGCTCACCGCGAAGTACGCCGCCGACTCCACGGGCGCGTCCGCGCGGCCCTCGGGAAGTTCGACACTCACCTCGGTCGGCAGGGGCATCCGCAGCGCCAACGCCCGCAGGGCGTCGCCGAGTCCGCGCTCCGCGAGCACCGGCGGATGGATGCCGCGCACCAGGTCGCGCAGTTCCGTCAGCGCCTCCGCGGAGGACTCCCGGGTCCGGGCGAGGAGCTCCTTCGCCTTCGCCGGGTTCTTCTCGATCAGTGCCTCGATCGTCCCCAGGTCCATGCCCATCGCGACGAGCCGCGCCTGCGCACCGTCGTGCAAGTCCCGCTCGATCCGGCGCAGTTCGGTCGCCGAGGTGTCCACGGCGTCCCGTCGGGTCTCGGTCAGCACCCGGACGCGCTCGGCGAGTTCACGCTGGCCCGGGGCGAGGGCGGCGCGGACGATCAGGAAGTGGCCGCGCAGGAGGGCCGGGGTGGCGAAGTAGGAAGTGAACAGCAGCACGGCGGCCAGGGCGCCGGCGAGGAGCGCCGAACCCTGGCCCGAGACGGGCACGAAGCCGTACCACCAGTTGACGTGTGTGCCGTCCGTGAACGCCCGCCACAGGCCGAGCGCGAGCGCGAAGCCCTCCAGGGGGTAGAAGGCGAGGACGGCGGACAGCAGCGCGGTCAGGAACCCCGCGGTCATGTCGACCGGCAGCCAGCAGAGGTCCCGCCAGGTCGCGGAGTCACCGAGCATCCGGAAGCAGCGGGTCCAGGGCTTCGCGCCGTCCGGGATCGGGCGGTACGCGGGCGGGATCCGCACCCCGCACCACTCCGCGGCCACGAGCCGCCGCCAGTCCGCGAAGGCGCGTACGCCGGTGAGCACCCACGGGGTCGTGAAGATGCCTATGCCCGCGGGGATGACCGCGAGGGACACGACGGACAGCACGAACAGGGCGAGCGCCCCGGCCAGGCTCACCACCGCCAGCACCAGGCCCCGCCCTGCGGCCACCCCCACACGCCGCCATCCCGCCCACGTCATCTCCATGCCGCCAGTCTTCCGGAACAGCCGACCGGGGTCACGGGGCCGGGCACCCCAGCGGGGGTGGTGTTGGCACCCCTAGTGGGGCGCCGTTCGCGTGGGGGCCGGGGGCCGGGGGCCGTGCGCACGCGGCTGCGGGCCGTCCTAGCTGCGGGCAATCGTGCCGCTAGGGGCGGCTGCCCACCCAGCAGCGGGGGTGCGTGTGGCGCCGGGGGGCTGGCGAAGCCTCGTCACTGCGGGCAATCGTGCCGCCAGGGGCGGCACGGGTGGGCGCAGCGGCACCTCGTAAGCGCCGAGTTGCGTGACCCACCCCCGGCCGGCACCCACACCGGGTGACCGTTCAAACGAGGGGTGAGAGGGGTTTGCCCACCCACCCCCGGGTGACCGTTCGAGCAAGGGGCACCCGGGGTTTGCCCACCCACCCCGGGTGACCGAGCAAGGCAAGGGGGCACCCGGGGGCCCGGTCACCCCGCCAGGACCGCCGCCTCGACCGCGGGGTCGAGCCCCACCACCGGCCGGTCGTCCCGTTGAGGGGCGTCCCCGCCACGGGCCCGCAGCCACGCCCACGTGTCGGCGACCGTCTCCGACACATCCCGGCACCGAAGCCCCGTCGCAACGGCCCGCGACACATCCAGCCGGTGGATCCCGTCGTGGACGTCCCCCGGCGGAAACCACACCGGCAACTGCACCCAGGGCTCGATCCCCGCGTCCAGCACCTCTCGAGGCTCCGTCCACCGCAGCTCCGCCTCGGCTCCGGTGGCGCTGACGCATGCGTCGAGGAGCGCCTCCATCGTCGTATGCCCGGAGGGACTGACGAGGTTGTACGGCCCGCTCAACTCCCCCTCCACCGCCGCGAGAACCCACTCGGCGAGGTCGCGGACGTCGACGTACTGGAGGGGAAGGTCGCGCGGCCCGGGCGCCAGCACGGGGCCGCCGCGGGCGATCCGGTTGAGCCACCACGGCAGCCGCCCGATGTCCTCGTGCGGCCCGAGGATCAGCCCGGCCCGCACGAGCAGCGAACGCTCCGCCCCGAAGGCGTCGAGGACGGCCAGCTCACCGCCGTGCTTGTCGCGCGCGTAGTCGGTCTGCTCGGCGTCCGCGGACGCCCCCTCCACGAGGGCACCGGCCTCGGTGCATCCGACACCCCGCGGCCACGCGTACACCGAGCAGCTCGACACGTACACATACCGCGAGGCCCGGCCGGCCAGCAGCCGCGCCGTGTCCCGCACGGCGCGCGGCGCCGCCGACCAGGTGTCGACGACGACATCCCACTCACCGTCGGCGAGCGCCGCGAGCCCGTCCGGCGTGGTGCGGTCGCCGAGCAACGACCGTACGCCCGCCGGAGGTTCGTGCCGGCCCCGGTGGAAGACGGTCACGTCCCAGCCCCGGGCGAGGGCCGCCTCGACGACGGCAGGCCCCACGAACCCCGTACCGCCCAGCATCAGAAGTCTCATACGCCGACTCTGCCCGGACGCCGGGCGGCAGGGAACGGGGTTCTGCTGACAGAAGATCCGCCGAGGCCGGCGCGACGGTCAGCGCCCGGTCGGCGGCGCGTACTTGTAGCCGACCCGGCGCACCGTCTGGATCGTCTGCCGGTGCTGCGCGCCGAGCTTGCGCCGCAGCCGCGCGACATGGACGTCGACGGTCCGGCCGTCGCCCACGTGCCCGTAACCCCACACCGTGGTGACCAACTGGTCCCGGGTGTGCACCCGGTGCGGGTGCGCGACGAGATGCGCGAGCAGCTCGAACTCCAGGTAGGTGAGGTCGAGCGGCACCCCGTCGACCCGGGCGGTGCGCCGCACGGTGTCGACGTCCACGAGCGGGTCATCGCTGTCGGCGGTCTCCGGCGACCCGGGCGCCTCGGGCAGGTCGGGGACGCCGAACGGCAGCAGGGTCTGCTGGTCGGCAGGTACGAGCACCAGGTAGCCGATCATCGGCGGCCGGCCCGGCAGTACCGGCAGAGTGTGCTGGGGCGCGGGCAGCCAAGTGGCGCCCGGCGGAAGGAAGTCGGCGACATCGACCACCTCGTCCCGGTCCACGGCGCGCAGTCGGTGGCGTCCGGAGACGGCCGGTGCGGCAGGGGCGGGAGCGGTCGCGACGGACGAGAAGGAACGGGGGTTCGCCATGAGAGGTCAGCTCTTTCGCGCGAGGAGTTCGTCGGGAGAGCCGACGACCGCGAGTTCGTGGTCGGGGTCGTCGGGGACGTACGTCGTGCGCGCGGGCCGAAGGCCGGGGGTGTACGGCTTTAGAGGGCCGGCGCGTTCATCGCGCGACAACACACCCGGTCGAAGTCGTGGTGCTGACGGGAAGGCCAGAACGGCTCAAGGTCATGGCGACCCGTCGCGGTGCGGTTCTGGAAGCCGGTCATGAGCCCATTGAAGCAGAAGCGGGAGCCGGGCAGGAGAGTCCTCTCACTGGTCGGACGCCCTCGGGCGCCGACAACGCGAGGAGGCGCCCACCGCAGCGGTGGACGCCCCTCGGGGAAGTGCGGTGCGGATCAGACCTGACCGGCCTTCTCCAGCGCGGTGCAGCAGGTGTCGACGATCAGCCGCGTCACGACGTACGGGTCGACGTTCGCGTTCGGACGGCGGTCCTCGATGTAGCCCTTGCCGTCCTTCTCGACCTGCCACGGGATACGGACCGAGGCGCCGCGGTTGGAGACGCCGTAGGAGTACTCGTTCCACGGGGCGGTCTCGTGCAGGCCCGTCAGGCGGTCGTCGATGCCGGCGCCGTAGTTCTTGACGTGGTCCATCGGCTTGGAGCCCTCGCCGAGCGACTCGCACGCGGTGATGATCGCGTCGTAGCCCTCGCGCATCGCCTTCGTGGAGAAGTTGGTGTGCGCGCCCGCGCCGTTCCAGTCGCCCTTCACCGGCTTCGGGTCCAGCGTCGCGGAGACGCCGAAGTCCTCGGCGGTGCGGTAGAGCAGCCAGCGCGCGACCCACAGCTGGTCGGAGACCTCCAGCGGCGCCAGCGGGCCGACCTGGAACTCCCACTGGCCGGGCATGACCTCGGCGTTGATGCCGGAGATGCCGAGGCCCGCGGCGAGACAGTTCTCCAGGTGCGCCTCGACGACGTCACGGCCGAAGATCTCGTCCGAGCCGACACCGCAGTAGTAGCCGCCCTGCGCGGCCGGGAAGCCGCCCTCGGGGAAGCCGAGCGGGCGCGCACCCTTGAAGAAGGTGTACTCCTGCTCGATGCCGAAGATCGGCTTCTGGGCGCCGAACCTCTCCTCGACCTCGGCCAGCGCGGCACGCGTGTTGGACTCGTGCGGCGTCATGTCGATGTTGAGGACCTCGCACATGACGAGGACGTCGTCGCCACCGCGAATCGGGTCCGGGTAGACGGCGACCGGCTTGAGTACTCGGTCCGAGGCGTGCCCCTCGGCCTGGTTCGTGGAGGACCCGTCGAAGCCCCAGATCGGCAGCTCGGCACCCTTGGCGTCGTCGCTCAGTATCTTCGTCTTCGAGCGGAGCTTGGCCGTCGGCTCGGTGCCGTCGATCCAGATGTACTCAGCCTTGAAGGTCACGGGGCCACATCCTTCGGGGTGGGTCTATGCGCACTTGCGGGTGCTGCGGCGCTACGGCACTGGGGCACCGCCGGGGTTACCCGCACCCTGTCAACGGGCGGTTTCCCGATCATTGCTCGAATGTGAACCCCGTGTTACCTGGTGCCGGTGTGCTGCGACTCACTCGCTGAGAGCGGGCACGCCTGTGTTCGCGCTGTGCGAAGAAGCTGTTCGCAGATGCAGAGCGCGAAGCGGCGAGACGGCTCGTGTCCGTGGGCGGGCGCTCGTATGCGATGGGGTTGCGGGGGTCGGCGCGGCCCACGCGGGTCACTGGCGGCTCATGAGCCTTCGGCCTCGGCCCCGGCTTCCGCTGCTCCTGCTCCTGCCCCTGCGTCTGCGCCTTCGCCCTCGCGGTCGGACGCCGCGGCTTCCCGTACTCCGGCCAGGAAGCCGCGCACCGCCGCAAGCTGCCGCTCGTCGTATCCGTCGAGCAGTTCCATGGACCGGCCGATCAGCGGCGCGAAGAAGTCCCACCCCAGCGCGACCGCCCGCTCGTCGACCTCGACGAGCACGCGCCGCCGGTCCCGCTCGTCCCGTACGCGCCGCACATGCCCGGCCCGCTCCAGCCGGTCGACGAGCGCCGTGGTCCCGGCCGAGTTGAGCCCGAGCAGCGAACCGAGCCGCCCTGCGGTCATCGCCGTACCGTCCCGGCGGGCGTCCATGAGCGCGATCAGAGCCCGTACGTCGGTGGGGTGCATGCCGTTGAGCTGTGCGAACCGGGCGCTGTGCAGGCCGAGTTCGACGGCCGCCGCGCGCAGCAGATGAACGATCTCCATCCGCGATTCCTGGTTCGTCATGCCCGGCCTCCGTTAGTATCTCGCCCACCGAGTATCTCGCTCACCGAGATAATAGGGGAGAGTGACATGAGCGTTCGCAGCACGTACGACGCGGCCGGGTTCGGGGCGGCGTACGAGAAGGTCATGGCCGGGTGGCCGGCGGACCGGGAGGCGGTAACGGTCGCGACGCCGTTCGGGGCGACGCAGGTGAACGTGTGCGGTCCGCACGACGGCCCCCCGCTCCTGCTCCTGCCCGGCGGCGACGGCGGGACCTCGGCCTCCTGGTCCGCCCAGGCCGCCGCCCTCGCCCGCACACACCGCGTCCACGCCGTCGACCTGATCGGCCGCCCGGGTCACAGCGTTCCGGCCGCCGACCGCCCCCTGCGTACGGTGGCCGACCTGACGTCCTGGCTGGACGCGCTGCTCGACGGCATCGGCGCCGATACCGTCGACCTCGGCGGGCACTCGTACGGCGGCTGGATCGCCCTCCACTACGCACTGCACGCGCCCACCCGCGTTCGCCGCCTGTTCCTCCTTGATCCGACCGGGTGCTTCGCCGGATTCAAGGCGGCGTACCTGATGCGCGCCCTGCCGATGCTGCTGCGGCCCTCGCCCGCACGGGTCCGGACCTTCCTGGAGTGGGAGACCGGGGGAGTACCCCTGGACCCCGACTGGCTCCGACTGCAGGAAGCGGCCGCCGGCTACCCCTCCGTGAAGCCGGTGACCGGTCCGCGACCGGCGCGCGAGGCGCTGCGTACGCTCGACATGCCGGTCCTGCTGCTCCTGGCCGGAAACAGCAGGACCCATGACGCTCGCCGCGTGGCGACCCGGGCGGCCGGGATGCTGCCGCGAGCGGAGACCGACGTCCTGCCGGGCGCCTCCCACCACTCACTGCCGCACACCGTGCCGCCCGGGCTCAATCGCCGCCTGGCGGACTTTCTCGGCCGGTGAGTGTCACCCCACCTTCTCGATCAGGGCCCGGCGGATCAGGAACTTGCCGGGCTCCCGGACCTGTTCGAAGGCCGCGTTGTTGAGCAGCGCGCAGCTTCCGGAGGTCGAAGTGACCTCCACCGTCGTGGACTTGTTGTTGTCCAGGTTGGTGACCCGCAGCTTCGTTCCCTTCGCGAACTGGTTGCTGGACGCGGCCGGGGCGCCGCCCTCGCCGGAGAGGGTGACAGTGGAGCCGTTGCAGACCTGCTGACCGCTCGCGGCGCCGCCGTTTGCGTTCCCGTTGTTCGCGGGAGCGGTCTGGGCCGGGGCCGTCTGGGCGGGATTTGTCTGGGCGGGCGCGGTCTGTGCAGGTGCGGCGGTCGAGGGCTGCGTGGCCTGGGAGTCCTGAGCCGACTCCCCAACCGTGCACCCGGACGCCTTCTGCTGCACCTTGATCTGGGCGATGACCGCCTCGCGGTTGGCGATCCGCGCCTGCGACTGGGCGTCGGGCGTGGCCCGTTGACCGTCGATGAATTTCTGGTTGTTGCCGAGCGCGGTGGCCAGTCCCAGGCAAGCGGTCGAATCCTGCGAGCTCTTGGTGACCGGCGCCGCGTTGGAGGTGGCCGCCATGGCGAACGCACCACCACCGGCCACCGCCGCGGCACTGACCAGCAGCGCGAGCTTCTTCTTGGGACTGAGAGTTCTCCTACGCGACATGCGCGCCTCCTGTCCCCGGCCGCCACCGTTGGCGGCCGGACGCGTTCCGTACGCCGCTATGTACGAGATACCGAACGGAGTTACTCAAGAGTTTCAGGAGTCGCTCAAGTAACGTAGGTCACAGGAGAGTTGAAGATCGTCGGCCGCCCCGACTACGGGCCCGACGACCGGTCCGACTAACGGGACATGGCGTCCCGTACGGCTTCCTCCGTGCGGCCCACGACCGCCGTGCCGTCCTCCGCGGTGATGATGGGCCGCTGGATCAGCTTGGGGTGCTCGGCCAGCGCCCGCACCCACTGCTCGCGCGCATCGTCGTCCCGGGCCCACTCCTTGACACCGAGCTCCTTGGCGACGGCCTCCTCGGTGCGCGTGATGTCCCACGGCTCCAGGCCGAGCCGCTCCAGCACCTCGCGGATCTCGTCCTCGCTCGGCACGTCCTCCAGGTACCGGCGCACGGTGTACGAGGCGCCTTCGGCGTCCAGCAGGGTGAGGGCGCTGCGGCACTTCGAACAGGCCGGGTTGATCCAGATCTCCATGCCGCACACGTTACGCGAGACCCCTCTGATCCCGGGTGTCACGGCCCCCTGAAAGCCCTTGTGGCCAGCGGCTTTTGTCAGTGCCTGGCAGTAGAATAGAAGCAGTGTTCGAGGGTGTCGCCGGGTGGTCCGGACGGCGCCCTGACCGCGACAGGAGGATGCCTGTGCCCGCTGCCGCACTGAAGCCGAAGCCGACCCAGTCCACGTCCAAGAGGGCGGTCCTGCTGGACCTGCCGTACGAGCCGGTCGAGAAGCGTCCGCTGCCCCCGGGGCGGCCTCGTGACTGGTACGTCACGCACAACCGCCGCCTCAAGGCGATGCGGCTTGCCATCGCTCTGCTCGACACCGGGGTGTATGTCCCGAACCAGGCTCGCAACGAGACGATACGCAGCACCGCGGAGCTCATCGGTGTCCATCCGCCGTCGGACACCACCTGCCACATGGTCCGCGCCCTGCTGCGCTACTCCCGCTGAGCCCCCCTCCGCCGGGCCCCTCCTCCAGAGGCGCCCGGCGGACCAACAACCTCACCCTCGTTCGAAGCTCACCCGGGGTGGGTGGGCAAACTCCGGGTACCCCTTGTTTCCTTCGCGCCCGGTGTGGGTGCTGGGCGGGGGTGGGTCACGCAACTCGGCGCTTACGAGGCGCCGCTGCGCCCACCCGTGCCGCCCCTAGCGGCACGATTGCCCGCAGAAACGAGGCTTCGCCGGCCCCCGGCGTCACACGCACCCGCAGTGAAGCGGCATCCGCGCGCCCGCACGCACCCGCAGTCGCGTACGCACGGAAGGGTCCGTGCCGGTACGTCTCTGCCCGTCGCGTAGCAGGCCCCCAGCCGAGTTTCGCCGTGCTCGACCCCCGGGCAGTACGCCCACGCGGCGACGGGCAAGACGTACCGGCACGGACCCGACCCACCCACCGGCCCCACGCGAACGGCGCCCCCGCCAGACCCCACATCAGGACCCCACCCCCGCAACCAACTCCCGCTCCAGCGGAGTCCGGAACCGTGGAGTGACCCGCGTCGCCCCCACCCACCCCGCCAGCCGAGCAGCCTCCGCAGAGATGGCCGCCTCTGCTTCCCGGCCGACCCCCGCCGCATCAAGGAGCCGCCACACGATCTCGCCGTCGGCCCGCTGCGCCCATCCTCCGACCACGCGACCGTCCCACCACACCGTGGGCCCCACGTTCCCGCTGCCGTCGAACAAGGCACCCCGCAGAGAGGAAGCCAGGAACCAGTCACGGTCCTGCCACCCCATGGCCGTGGGGTCGAGCCCGGGCAGCAGCGCGGCCCAGGGCTCGGCGGCCCCCGCGACCGGCTCGGCGTCGCCCTCCGCGACGTACCCCGTCACCCCACCGTCGAGCGAGACGGCCACCGCCCCCACGGCGGCCAGCGCACGCCGTACCTCCGTAACCCGCCACCCCGTCCACCACTTCAGGTCCGCCTCGGTCGCGGGCCCGCACGCGGTCAGCCATCGCCGCAGCAGCTCCGACTGCGCCTCGCCGACGGGCAGTTCGGGATGCGGCGGAGCCACCGCCCAGCGGAACTGGGTCGAGGTCCACGACCCCAGCGGACGCCCCCGCACGACCCGCCCCTCGACGCCGAGCACCCGCATCAGCCTGGACGACACAGATTGCGGGCTCTCGTAGCTCTTGCCGGCGCCGTAGGTGAACTGCTCCCTCAACCGCGGCTCGTCCTCGGTGAGTTCGTTCACCGTGGCCTGCCCGCGCCGGGCCAGCGCGGCGAGCGCGGATGTCTCCACCTCCGCGAGCCACTCCGGGGTCAGCCGCCCGCCGCTGCCGGTCACGATGTCCTTCAGCAGCCCGGCACGGGCCTTCGCGGCGATGGCGAGCCCGGTCGACGCGTGTACGACGGCGGCCAGTTCGGTCGGGAAGACGAACACGGTGTGCCGCATGCCGTGCATCCGCACCAGCGTCCGGTCCTCGTAGAGCGCCCGCTCGACCTCGGTCACGGTCTTGCCGGGCTCGGCGAGCCGCGCGCCCACCGCCAGGTACACCGTCGCCGGATCGGTCCCGTGCAGCGCGACCAGCGACGCGGCGACGTCCTCGGGGCCCGCCGCTCGCGCCGCCCCCGCGAGCCGCTGCCGCAGCGCGAGCCGCCCCCGCCGCTCCGCCACCCCCACGTGCCGCTGCTTCCCACTCACTCAGCCACCACCTGTTTTGTCACCTTCGCATCGCCCACCGAATGCACTCTCATCGAACGCCCTCCCGCCCGTCCCGTCACCCGATCGCCGTACCCGGCATGCGCACCACCCGCCCCACCACCTTGACTGATACGACCAGGGAAGGGCGGTAACGGCGGCAGAGGCGGGAACCCCATGACGAAGCACGGCCGGCGATACACGAGACCGACCCCATGACGACCCCCACCGACCGAGCCGCCCAGGGAAAGGCCGCCCGCAAGCGCGTCCCCCGTTCCGCCCACGGCACCTGGATACCGTCCGTGGACCGCCCCGACCCCGTCGCCGTACTGGAACGGCAGGGCAGGGACCGCCTCCAGGAGCTGCTGCCGATCCGCTACGGCCGGATGGGCGCCTCCCCGTTCGCGTTCCTGCGCGGAGCAGCCGCCGTCATGGCGGAGGACCTCGCCGCGCAGCCCCACACGGGCCTGACCGTGCAGCTCTGCGGCGACGCGCACCTGCTCAACTTCGGCCTGTACGCCTCCCCGGAACGCAATCTGCTCTTCGACCTCAACGACTTCGACGAGACGTATCCGGGCCCGTTCGAATGGGACGTGAAACGGCTCGCGGCCAGTGTCGCGGTGGCGGCGCGCGAGAACGGGCACTCGGACAGCCAGGTGCACCGCGCGGCGCGGGAGGCGGCGGCCGCGTACCGCAAGAGCATGCGGCGGCTGGCCGGACAGGGCGAACTGGCCGTCTGGTACGAGCGCATCGACACCGACCACCTGCTCCCGCTGGTCCGCGCCGGCCACCGTCGCAGGCGCGTGGAGTCGACGCTCACCCGCGCCCGCCGCCGTACCAGCCTGCACGCGCTCGGGAAACTCACCGAGACCGTCGACGGCCGGCGCCGTATCGTCCACGACCCGCCGCTGCTGGAACCCGCCGGAGCCCCCGACATGGCGGTGCTCCGCAAGAGCTTCAGCGACTACCGCTCCACCCTCTCCGAGGAGCGCCGCCTGCTCCTGGACCGCTACCGCTTCGTGGACGCGGCCCGCAAGGTCGTCGGTGTGGGCAGCGTCGGCACCCGCTGCTTCGTCGTGCTGCTCGCCGGACGGGACGTGGACGACCCGCTGTTCCTGCAGATCAAGGAAGCGCGCCGGTCCGTACTGGAAGCGCATCTGCCGACCGGCCCGTACGTCCATCCCGGGCACCGCGTGGTCGCGGGGCAGCGGCTGCTGCAGGCGGCGAGCGACATCTTTCTCGGCTGGATGACCGGGCCGCAGGGCCGGGCGTTCTACTGGCGTCAACTGCGCGACATGAAGGGCTCGGCGGACGTCGCGGGCATGACGCCGGACCGCCTCGTCCAGTACGCCCGGCTCTGCGGCACCGCCCTGTCGCGCGCGCACGCCCGCTCGGGCGACCGGATCGCCGTCGCCGCGTACCTGGGCGGCGCCGACACCTTCGAGTGCGCCGTCGCGGACTTCGCCCTGCGGTACGCCGACCAGAACGCGGCGGACCACGCGACGCTGGGCGCGGCGGTGGCGGCGGGCGTGGTGACGGCGGCACCGGGTGTGTGAGCGGCTCCGGTCACCGGGCAGCCCGGTGGACCACGTGGGCGGCCGCGTGAACCGCGTGGGCGGCGCTACGCTCCGTACATGACGGCTGAAACGTCCGATCCGGGTCAGGCGGAACAGTACGCGGTGGTGGCGATCGCCTCGTCCGCGGGCGGCATTCACGCACTGATCGAGGTGCTCGGCGCCCTCGACGCCGACTTCCCGGTCCCGGTGCTCGTCGTCCAGCATCTCGATCCGCGCCACCGCACGGTGATCGCGGAGATCCTCGCCCGTCGCACCCCGCTCGACGTGAAGCTCGCGGAGGCCGGTGAACGCGCCGCCCCGGGCACCATCTACATCGCACCGCCCAACCGCCACCTCCTGGTGAGCGCGGACGGTGTGCTGGCCTTGTCCGACAGCGAACTCGTCCACTTCGTACGCCCCTCCGCCGATCTCCTCTTCGAGTCCCTGGCAGGCGCCTTCGGAGCCCGCGCGATCGCCTGCGTGCTGACCGGGTCCGGCAGCGACGGAGCGATGGGCGTGGATGCCGTGAAGTCACGAGGCGGCACCGTCATCGTGCAGGATCCGGCCTCGGCGGAATTCAGAGGCATGCCGGAGGCAGCCGTGGGTACGCGAGCAGTGGACTTCGTGCTACCTCTGGAGGAGATCCCCGCGGTGATCCGCGGGCTGGTGGAGACCGAGAGGCAATGAGGCGGTAATGAGCGACGTGCAGGAAGTCGAGTCGGACGAGGAGTTGGAGAGTCTCCTCGGCTTTCTGCGGGACGCGCGCGGATTCGACTTCACCGGCTACAAGCGATCCACACTGGGGCGGCGCATCCGCAAGCGCATGGCCGAAGTGGACGTCGCGTCGTACGCCGACTACCGCGACCGCCTGGAGACGGACGCGGGTGAGTTCAACGCCCTCTTCAACACCATCCTGATCAACGTCACCTCCGTCTTCCGCGACCCCGACGCCTGGACCTTCCTGCAGCGCGAGGTGGTGCCCGAGATCATCGCTCAGCGGGAGCCCGACGAGGAGATCCGGGTGTGGAGCGCGGGTTGCTCCAGCGGCGAGGAGGCGTACTCGCTGGCGATCATGTTCGCGGAGGCCCTCGGCAACGAGGAGGCCATGAGCCGCGTCAAGATCTACGGTACGGACGTCGACGAGGAGGCGCTCAGGGAGGCGCGCTCGGGTCTCTACTCGGCCAAGGCCCTCGAACCGCTCTCCGCGGAGCTGCGCGACAAGTACTTCGAGCGGAACGGCGCCCGGTTCAGCTTCCGCTCCGATCTGCGCCGCCGGGTCATCTTCGGCCGTCACGACATCACCCGCGACGCCCCGATCTCCCGGCTCGACCTGCTGGTCTGCCGCAACACGCTGATGTACTTCAACGTCGAGGCGCAGACGCAGATCATCGATCGTTTCCACTTCGCACTGCGCGAGGACGGCTTCCTCTTCCTCGGCAAGGCCGAAATGCTGCTCAACGACTCGGACAGATTCGATGTGGCGAGCATGCGGCAGCGGGTGTTCCGCCGCCGCCCGGGGGCCGGGGGACCGCCGTACCCGCCGAGCACGGTGAAGATCAGAGCGGGTGTGGGTGTCGAACTGCAGGCCGCGGTCCGCACCCGCCACCTGCGCGACCTGATCCTCGACGCGATTCCGGGCGCTGTGCTGGCCATCGACGCCGAGGGCATGGTGGTCCTCGTCAACGGCCATGCCCGCACACAGTTCGGTCTCGCCGAGGGCGATCTCGGGCGCCCCTTCCAGGACCTGGAGATCTCCTACCGGCCGGTGGAGCTGCGCTCGCTGATCGAGCAGGCCACGCACGAGCGCCGCACCCTGCGGATCAACGCCGCCGAGCGCCACATCGGCGAGGAGGTCCAGTACTTCGACATCCTCATCCAGCCGCTCGTCAGCCCCACCGGCCTGCCCATCGGCACCACCGTCACCTTCACCGACGTCACGGTCGCGACCCAGCTCAAGGCCGAGGTCAAGCGGGTACGGGAGGACCTGGAGACGGCGTACGAGGAACTCCAGTCCACCAATGAGGAGTTGGAGACAACGAACGAGGAACTTCAGTCCAGCATCGAGGAGCTGGAGACGACCAACGAGGAACTCCAGTCCACCAACGAGGAGTTGGAGACGACCAACGAGGAACTCCAGTCGGGCAACGAAGAACTGGAGACCATGAACGAGGAGATGCGGGTCCGCACCGAGGAGCTGGACGAGACCCGCGCCTTTCTCGACGGCGTGCTGTCCAGCATCGGGGCCGGAGTCGTCGTCCTCGACCGGGACCTGAAGGTCAAGAGCTGGAACACCGGTGCCGTCGACATGTGGGGCCTGCGCTCCGACGAGGTTCTCGACCAGTCCTTCTTCGGCCTCGATTTCGGACTGCCCGCGGAGGCGCTGCGCGATGTGATCCTCAAGTGCCTCGAGACCGGGCAGCGCGCCGTTCCCCTGTACGTCGCAGCTGTGAACCGGATCGGCAAGTCTCTGACCTGCGCCGTTCGCTGCAGCCCGTACGAGGGGCATCGCGGCGGCGTGGTCCTGCTGATGGAAGAGAGCCGGAACGGCGCTTCCGGATGACCCGGCCGGGCGTACGATGCGGGCATGTACTCCAGTGGGAGTTCATCACACTCTGAGCCGGCGTCGGGGGTCCGGCGGCGGGCCGCTCTCGCACGTGAGCGCGAGGCGCGGGAGATCGACGCGGCCGAGCTCCAGGAACGGTTGGCCAAGGTCACCGGAGTGGCCCTCCATGTACGCCTCGCCGGAGTGCATCGCAGGTCAGCGGCCTGTCACCGCACCGCGGCCGAGCTGCATGAGGACTATGCCCGTCTGCTGGCCTCCTGGGAAGGTGGCTGCGGGGCGCCGCCTCGCTTCATGACCGGGGTCGCTGCGGCCTGTGGTACCCGGAGCGCGGCCGTCACCTTCACGGGGTCCGACCACAGTCAGCTCGCGGTTGCCGCGTCGAATGATCAGGCCCGTGCCGCACAGGAACTGGAGTTCGTTCTCGGAGAGGGGCCGACCAGGGACGCCATGGTCCGGCACCGCACGGTGAGGGCATCCGGCGCGCGGCTGCGCGACCGCTGGCCAGGGTACGGGCCCGAGGCCGAGGAGCTGGGGATCAAGGAAGTGGTCGCCGTGCCGCTCACATTGCGGGACAGCTGTCTCGGTTCCCTGACCGTCTTCGACCCGGGTCCAGGGCTCACCACCGTCTTCACGGACATCGCCGAGGCGCTGACGCGCACCATGGTCTCCGGCCCACAGGCCGACCCCGAGTTCTACGGCGGTGTCGACCACCGCGCCGTCGTCCACCAGGCGGCCGGCATGGTCTCCGTCCAGGCGGCCTGTCCGGTGGCCGACGCCCTGGAACTCATCAAAGCCCGTGCCTTCAGCGAGGGTGAACCCGTGCAGGACGTGGCGGCGCGCATCGTCCGGGGGGATGTGCGTCTCGGCTGAGCCGCCGGCGACGTCCACTCCCCGAGACGAGGTGTCCGATCCTCCGAACGACCCACCCCGGATGCCGGAAGTGGAGAAACTGGGCACAGAAACCGGAACTTCTGCGAGTGGCAGACGTCCGAAAGGAGCGGGAGCCTCATGACCACGCCCTTCGCGCCGCAGCGGCTGGCGCGAGCGTTTGTCGAACTCGCCGGCGCAACCCTGGGCGAGCCCTCCGACCCGTCCCGCGTGCTCGCGACGCTGGCGTCCCACGGCACGGACTTGCTGGGCTGCTGCGCGGCGATGGCCCGATACGCTCCCGACGGGCCGGCCTCCGCGCAACTGGCGGGCACGGACGGGCAGTTGCGGCAACTGGAGCGGGACGCACTGCAGTGGGGCGAGGGGCCCGGGCACGATGCGCAGACCACCGGCCGCACGGTGCCGGACGCGGCCATCGACGGCGACCATGGAACAGGCAGGGCCTGGACGCGCTACGCACCCCGCGCCCTGGCTCTCGGCTACCGCAGAGCCGCCGCCTTCCCGATGATCACCGACATCGGCGGCGAGGAGGCCACGGGCGCTCTCGTCCTCCTCTGCACCTCCGACGCGCCGCTCTCTGCCGAGGTGCTGGACCTCGCGCAGTCGCTCACCGACGCCGCCGCCTTCGCCCTGGCCCAGGAGCGCGAGGTGCGTGAGAGCCGCGCCCTGGCCGAGCAGCTGGGGCAGGCCCTGACCAGTCGGGTCGTCATCGAACAGGCCAAGGGTGTGCTCGCGGCCGGCCTCTCCGTCTCCGTCGACGACGCCTTCGCCCGCTTGCGCGGCCACGCCCGCGCACACCGGCGCCGCCTGCCGGAGGTGGCCCAGGAAGTGGTCGACGGCCGGCTGGACCTGACAGGGGACGAGGGCCTGTCGGCCGCAAGGCGACAGCCGGCAGGCCGCAGGACGACCGCTAACCGGACGGAACCGGAAGGCGGTCGCTGAGCACGGTGTCCACGAACCGGCGCCGGTCGGCGGCGTGTTCGTACAGCCACAGGCCCACCATGTGCTCCGCGTCCGGCAGTTCGAACCGGGTGAACCGGGCCCGAGCGGTGAGCGCGTCCTGCACGGCCTCGGTCACGGCGGGCGGGATGACGGCGTCCGTACCCGGCACGGCCAGCACGGCGCGTCCCGCGTACGTCCGCAGTACGTCGAGCGCCGGAGCCGCGCGCCAGCTGTCCGGCGTACGGATGATGTCGCTGAACCGCCCCTGTCCGTCACCGAACTTCACCGGCCAGGCCTCGGCCGCGTACACGGCGGGTGCGCACAGTCCGAGTGCCGCCACCCGCTGCCCGTAGTGGCCGGCGAGGTCGGCGACGGTCTGGCCGCTCATGCTGAACCCGACCAGGATCAGCGGCCCCCCGGCCGTGACCCGGGCGTCGATGACGGCGACGGCCTGCTCGAAGCGCCGTCGCAGACTCAACTCGCCCAGCGCACCCGAGCTTTCGCCGTGTCCCGAGAAGTCGAAGGCGATGCCCCGGCAGTCGCGGGCGACGAAGTCCTGGAGCAGCGGGATCAGCCGCTCCTTGCTGCCGATGCCCGCGCCGTGCAGCAGGACGACGGTGGCCGCCCGGCCACCGTCGTCGTCACCGCTGTCCACCCCTTTGAGTAGTTCACCGTCGTGGGCGTGCGCGAAGGAGAAGAGCTCACTCATGAGCCCATTCACTCATGCCTTCGGTGCCTGTGCGGCAGCGATCGCCTGGCGCAGCGCGTCCTCCTGCTCCTGGCTCAGTGATGTCTGCACCAACTGGCCGCCGTACGCTGCGAGTTGGGGGATGACCTTGTCGCCGGCCGCCTGCTTGACCAGGAGGAAGAGCGCGGCGGCGCCGGGGCGCAGGTTCTGGCTGAGGTCCTTCATGAAGTCGTCGTTGATGCCGGTGTCCGTGACCGCGCCCCCGGCGGCACCGGCCGCGGCGCCCACCGCCGCGCCGAGCAGCGGCGCCAGGAAGAGCAGCCCGATGACCCCGCCCCACAGTGCGCCTCCGGCCGCGCCCGTCGCCGTATGGTTGACCGCCTGGTGCAGTTTGATCTTCCCGTCCTCGTGCCGTTCGACGACCACCGCGTCCTCCAGCTCGACGAGGTGCTCCTTGGTCAGGGCGAAGACCTTCTCGCGCACCTGGTTGGCGGTGGCAAGGTCGTCGTAGGCGATGACGAAGAGATTGCTCATGCGAGACACCCCTTATGTCGGCTTTGTGTCAACCTATAGCGCTCCGGGAAAGGGTGCAGCCGGGGAAAACGAGGTGCGCGCATTCGGGCGCCGTCCCTACGCTGAGAGCACGCTCCAGAGCTTCCGGGGACCGCTTCCCGCCGGACAGGCATCAGTTGGCGGTCTCGGGGCTACTCTCTACGCACCGACGGACGGTCGCCCACCCCCAGCGCCCCGCCGGCACATCATCAAGACCAGTCGTCCACGCTCCCAAGGAGTCCCGTCATGGGCACCTTGTTCATTTCCGCGACCGTGATCCTCGTTCTCTTAGGGTTCAACAACCACGTCCTCTGGCTCGCGGCGGCAGCAGTCCTCTTCCTGTACACCCGCTACGGCCGCACCGGGGGCAGCGGTGCGGCGGCACCCTCGTCAGGAGGCGGGGGTGCGTCGGGACCGGCGATGCCCTCCAGCTACCGCGCGTACCGCGACCGCCGCGACCGGCAGGCCAGGTGGGAGCGCCGCTACCGCCGCGAACGTCCCCTGGAGGCCCGCCGCCAGGACCGCACGTAGTAACCCCTGGGCAGGGGCCTGAGGGCAGCAGAGGCCGTACGGCCTCACAGTCCCGGCGCGCCCCAGATCGGGAACCAGCGGCTCAGGTCCTGCTCGATCCGCAGGTCATCGGCGAGCACCGCCTTGACCTGCAGTTCGAGCGCGTTGTCCCGCCGCTGGTTCCCCTCGGGCACCGGGGCGAAGGGGTAGAACGTGCCGCGCTTGTAGAGGTAGACGAGCCCGAGCCGCCGCCGTGCGCCGGCCGGGCCCGTCTCGAAAGCCGCCACCGAGCAGAGCAGCTGCGGCCCGAAGCCGCTGCCCTCCAGCGCGCTGTTGACCGCGTGCAGATCGCTCACCAGGGCGGGCAGGTCGTCGGGTGCCCGGCGCGAGACCAGCCACGAGTACCCGTACTCGTCCCGGTCGACCTGCACCGGTGGCCCGGTCCGCTCGGCGTCCGCGTCGAGCAGCGCCTGCACCTCCTCGTGCGCCTGGGCGAAGGCCTGGCCCTCGACGCTCGCGAAGCACACCGCACCCGTGCCGGTCGGCGTGAAGCCGGCGGCGGCCTCCAGGGTCACCGCGGCCGACGGCAGCCCGAAGAGCTGGTCGAGGTCCGGCTGCGCGGGGCGCGTACGGCCGAGCAGAATGTCCAGGAACCCCATGCTCAACCGGCCTTCCCGGGCGCGGCGGCCTCACCCAACTCGGCCGAGATGTGCGCGAGTTGTTCGAGCCGCTGCTCCAGGCTCGGGTGGGTGGAGAAGTACCGCTCGATGCCGGGCGTGCGGCCCAGGGCGGGCGTGAAGTAGAAGGCGTTGAAGGCCTGCGCCGTGCGCAGGTCCTTCGTCGGGATCCGCGCGATGTCCCCGGACACCTTGGTCAGCGCGGAGGCCAGCGCCGAGGGCCGCCCGGTGAGCAGGGCCGCGGCCCGGTCGGCGGCCAGCTCGCGATACCGGGACAGCGCCCGGATCAGCAGGAAACTGAGCGCGTACACGGCGGCCGAGACCGCCATCACGACCATGAAGACAGCCATCGTGTTCTGGTCCTTGCGGCCCCGCCCGCCGAACAGCTGCGAGTAGAACGCGAACCGCACGATCAGCCCGGCGATCACCCCGAGGAACGACGCCACGGTGATCACGGCGACATCCCTGTGCGCCACGTGCGACAGCTCGTGCGCGAGCACACCCTCCAGCTCGTCCGGCTCCAGCCGGCGCAGCAGACCCGTGGTCACGCACAGCACCGCGTGATCGGCGTTGCGCCCGGTCGCGAACGCGTTCGGCATGTCCAGGTCGGAGACGGCGACGAGCGGCTTCGGCATGTCGGCGACGGCACACAGCCGGTCGACGACGCCGTGCAGCTGCTCGTACTCCTCCCGCTCCACGATCCGCCCGTGCATCGCGTACAGCGCGATCCGGTCGGAGAACCAGTACTGCGCGCCGAGGAACGCCGCCGCGACGACCACGACCAGCACCCAGGACTTCAGCAACACGATCAACGCGGCGACGAAGGCCACGTACAGCAATCCGAGCAGGAACAGCGTGACCGTCATGCGCACGGTCAGTCGCGGATCGCTCCGGAACCGGTTCTGCATCTGCACCACCCCGCGGTATCACTCCGCACTCGGGCACTCGTCCCGATGTCCAGTGTGCACCTGCGGTCTCCCATGAACCGGTCCCGTTCGGCCCCAAGCCGAGCAAAGAAAGACCCTTGCGCGCTACGGCGAAGGCCGCCACCCCACAAAGGGGGCGGCGGCCTTCGTCAGCGCTGACGGGCGAGTCGGCTCACACGTCGAAGAAGTGACGGTGCGGCGCCGCTACCTCGGAGCCTTGTTCTCGGAGTCGTTCTGACCAGCAGGAATGCCGTCGTTGTCTGTCATTGCTTGTGGTCGTCGACCACCCCCGGACGGCCCAGCGACGGCCCGGCGGCCGCTGACACCGGCACATTCACAGCGGGCTCGCATGATCGTTCTGGAGTATCCGCGAGAGTGATCACTCGACAGAACTGATGGCAGTTCAGCCCGTCTCGGCCTCCCGAGGCGGGCTGCGCCTTTCATCCATCCGATCGGCTACGGCTTCGCAGAAGTTCACGAGGCCTGGCATCGCTCAGCTACGGCCGAGCCACGACCCCTTCGTCGCGAAGGTGATCAGGCCCGTTCTCGCCTTGTCCTTGATCAGGTGGACGGCTCCGCACCGAGCGTCTTGGCCTCCGACTCGATCGCGATGCCGACCCAGGCACGAAGAGCGCTGGCGTGCTCCTGGATCAACGACATCCGGGCTTCCCATTCGGCTCCGGCTTTGTGATGCGGGTGCGTTGTGATCTGCCCTGCGTGCTTGCGGTAGATGAGGCCGACGTCGCCGATGAACCATCCGTCTGACAGAGCATCGAGCCCCAGCAACAGGCCCGTGTCGCCGGAAGCCGGCAGGGCCATCCATCCACCCAGGAGCGCCAGGAGCGGGCGCCGAACGCATAGCGTGGCCGGGTGAACGTGAGGTCGCCGATGTTCAGCCCAGAATCCATACGCGCTCCCTTGCGGGAGGGATCCGGGGTCTGGGTCACCGTCAAACGAGACGGTGCTCCCGTCCTCCAGAAGGTCGACCACTCGCGAAGTGGTCCAGCCCACCGAGGGGTGTTCCTCCATCACAGCGATGTCGCGCGCCAGTACTCCGGGAGTGAGTTGGTCGTCGGCGTCGAGATTCTTTACGTAGAGGCCAGTTGAACGGGCAAACGCCATGGTCCGTGCCACGTGAGGTCCGCCGCGTCGAGATGCCGAGATGCGAATGCGCTGATCGTCCGATGGAAGGTGACGCGCGGCCTGGACATCGCTTCCGTCCTCCTGCACGCACCATTCCCATGACCACCCGTCGGGAAGATCTTGGCTGAGGAGTGATGCGTACGCGTCTGAGAGGAACTGCGCCCCTTCGCCGTGTACCGGTGTAACGATCGAAATGACCTTGCTCATGAGGGCTCTCCGGTGGCTGTCATTCCCTGCGACGGACTCCAGCGCCAGCCGAGGCTCCGAATTGCCTCCAACCGAGGCAGAAGAATCCCATCCAGCGCCGCGCGCTCGGCCGGGTCCCAGTGCGCAGGCTGGGCAGTCTGCTTCTTGGGGTGCTTTCTGTAGATAGCCCCCGGCTCATCGATCATCCAGCCCTGCGAGACCGCCTCACAGAGGAGCAGAAGAGCCACGTCCTCAGATGCCGGGACCGCAGGCCACGCCCCCATCGCGTGGACGAGAGCGGTGTGCGCAGTCATCGTGGTGCCAACGACGGGGAAGCGCCCGGACTTGTAGCCATCCATCATCACGCCGTCCGCGAGCAGGCCCGCGGGAGGGTCATGCGGACCTGGCCGCAAGGAACCGTCGGGGTGCAGGTCCAAACACGCGGACACACACCATGCCGCGTCGCGGTTTTGCGTCAATGTGTTGATGGCACTCGCGAGCGCACCGGGAGGCAGCAGGTCATCCGCGTCCAGGGCGCGAACCAGCTCGCCCCTCACGCGAGCCATCGCCATGGAGCGGGTCATTGCCGCACCGCCGTTTCGACCGGTACCTGTGGAAATTCGGTCGTCAGCAGGGAGGACCGAAGCGAGGAAGCCGGTCCTGCCGTCCTCCTGCACGATCCATTCCCAATCCCACCCCGAGGGCATGGCCTGAGAGCGCAGCGACTCGTACGCCTCAAGGAGGTAGTCCTGTCCCTCGTTCTGGACGGGGTCACGATGCTGATGAGAGGCATTAGCTCCAACGCTCCAGCTGTGTGGTGTAGATCAGCTCGATGCGATCTGCGGGAAATGGGATATCGGAAACCTCGACGGGTCTGCCTTCCGTCGAATGACTGATCTTCCGAATCCTGAGGACCGGGACACCCGGCGGGATATCGAAATCCAGGACCTCTTCGGGCGTCGGCATACTGGACGTTACGTGATCAACGATCCTGTCCAGTTCCACTCCAACCGTGTAGAGCTGGTGCATGGTGCCTCCTGGCCACGGTTCACGGGTTGGGTCCAGTAGGTCAGGGTTGCCACTCGCCAAGTCGTATGGGATATAGCTGATCGAGCGGCTGGCGCCTGCGTTCTGGGCATGGCGCCTGGTGTAGGTGCGGCGCAGCACCCGGGTTCCAGCGGGCAGTTCCAGGGCATTGCAAATTTCTGGCGGCGCCTCGATGACCGCGTATTCTGCGCTGTCCTCATGCAGGTCTTGCAAAGCGATGCCTGAGTCAGCCTCGGATACCCCCGCGTCTGAGCGCTCGGATTGCGGTAGCCGGACCGCTGCTTTCTCGGAGTGATACCGGGTGTTCTGGCGCCTTTGGTGTGGTGGAGGTATGCGCACCCAGGTGTTTCCGCCTGCGAGCCCAGAGAGGACGCCAGCCGCTTTGAGGCTCACGACGGCCTTGCTGGCGGTGTTCTTGTTGACGCCATGCTCCTCGGCCAGGGCAGCGATCGTGGGGATCTGGTCCCCGGGACGCAGGGATCCGCTCTCGATCTGCGCCAGGAGCGCGACGACGACCTTCTGTGCGCCGCTGACGGCGCCCGTCATGGGCTTGGTCATGGGCTCACCCTCGCAGACCCAACACAGCGAAGCAACACCTTCCTAGGAAGGTGTTAACGGCGCCACCGGTCCGTGCCGGTCTCGCTTCCGCAACCTTCCTAGGACCCGCAGGGCTCGCGGACGGGTGAGGGAGGCAACCGGCGCGGCGATAGCCGCCGCGAAGCGATTGGAGGTGACCGGTTGGCCACGGCGCGCGTTCGCGCTCGCGGACCAGGGGATGGAGCGGCGCCGCCGTGCCGGTCGATCACGGCCGCGCCCATCGCTTTCGTCAAGCGTCCAGCTCCGCGGCCGTCGGATCCATGTACCGGATGCGGTCACCGGCCCCGGCGAAGCCGATGCGCTGACCTGAGCGGCGGCGAGCCGTAGCCGTCGACCGTCGGTCGCGGCGCGTAACCCGAAACGGGCCGTCGGCCGTGCCCTTCCGGTGAGGAAGGACACGGCCGACGGCCCACAGACGGCCCAGGGGAGCGGGAACCCGCTCTGACCTGGGGCGATATCACACGTCGAAGTACAGCTCGAACTCGTGCGGGTGCGGACGCAGCTGCAGCGGCGCGATCTCGTTGGTGCGCTTGTAGTCGATCCACGTCTCGATCAGGTCGGACGTGAAGACGTTGCCCGCGAGCAGGAACTCGTGGTCGCGCTCCAGCGAGTCGAGCACACCCGGCAGCGAGGTCGGGACCTGCGGGACACCCGCGTGCTCCTCGGGAGCCAGCTCGTAGAGGTCCTTGTCGATCGGCTCGGCCGGCTCGATCTTGTTCTTGACGCCGTCGAGGCCGGCCATCAGCAGCGCCGCGAACGCGAGGTACGGGTTGCCGGAGGAGTCGGGCGCACGGAACTCGACGCGCTTGGCCTTCGGGTTGGAGCCCGTGATCGGGATACGCATGGCCGCGGAGCGGTTGCGCTGCGAGTACACCAGGTTGACCGGCGCCTCGAAGCCCGGCACCAGACGGTGGTAGGAGTTCACCGTCGGGTTGGTGAAGGCCAGCAGCGACGGGGCGTGCTTGAGGATGCCGCCGATGTAGTAGCGGGCGGTGTCCGACAGGCCCGCGTAGCCGGCCTCGTCGTAGAACAGCGGGTCGCCGTTCGCCCACAGCGACTGGTGGACGTGCATGCCCGAGCCGTTGTCACCGAAGATCGGCTTCGGCATGAAGGTCGCGGTCTTGCCGTTGCGCCAGGCGACGTTCTTCACGATGTACTTGAAGAGCTGGAGGTCGTCGGCCGCGGCGAGCAGCGTGTTGAACTTGTAGTTGATCTCGGCCTGGCCGGCGGTGCCCACCTCGTGGTGCTGGCGCTCGACCTGGAGGCCGGACTTGGCCAGCTCCAGGGAGATCTCGGCACGCAGGTCGGCGAAGTGGTCGACCGGCGGGGTCGGGAAGTAACCGCCCTTGTAGCGGACCTTGTAGCCGCGGTTGTCCTCCAGCGCACCGGTGTTCCAGGCGCCCGCCTCGGAGTCGATGTGGTAGAAGGACTCGTTCTCGGCGGTCTTGAAGCGCACGCTGTCGAACACGTAGAACTCGGCCTCGGGGCCGAAGTACGCGGTGTCGGCGATACCGGTGGACGCGAGGTAGGCCTCGGCCTTCTTCGCCACGTTGCGCGGGTCACGGGAGTACTGCTCGCCCGTGATCGGGTCGTGGATGAAGAAGTTGATGTTGACCGTCTTGTCGCGGCGGAAGGGGTCGACGCGCGCGGTGGACAGGTCGGCGCGGAGCGCCATGTCGGACTCGTGGATGGCCTGGAAGCCGCGGATGGAGGAGCCGTCGAAGGCCAGTTCCTCGGTCGGGTCGAAGGCCTCGGCCGGGATGGTGAAGTGCTGCATCACACCCGGAAGGTCGCAGAAGCGGACGTCGACGAACTTGACGTCCTCATCCGCGATGAACTTCTTGGCCTCGTCGGCGTTCTGGAACATCCAGCTCCTCCTACTCCCGCCCACTGGGACCGGGGTGGTAGTTCGTTCGTGCGGCCAGTGCGGTGGCACACGCTGGACCCGACCATAGGGATGGCGGATTTCTCAAGCGTGACCCATTTGTTTCGCCCAAGTTAACCGACCCGGGTCTCCGGGGCCCCACCTGTCCGCATGGCAAAACGGGCGCAGTACCGTGGACGGGTGGACAACAGGCAAGCAATCGGATCGTGGCTCTCCGGACCCCGCGCGGCCGCGGAGGACGCCGGGGTCGACTTCGGCTACCGCGGCGAACAGCTGGGCCTGCCGGAGCAGGGGCCGGGCTCGATCGCCCGCCCGGGACGGCGCCTCGGCGCCCTCGTCGTCGACTGGGGCCTGTGCGCGCTGATTGCATCCCGGCTCATCACGCACGGCTACGGTCCGGCGGCCTCCAACTGGGCCCTGCTCATCTTCTTCGTCCTCGGCGTGCTCACCGTCGGCACGGTCGGCTTCACCCCGGGCAAGCGCCTGTTCGGCCTGCGGATCGTCCCGGAGGGCGGCGGCCGGCTGAACCCGCTGCGCGCCCTGCTGCGCACCGTGCTTCTGTGCCTCGCCGTCCCGGCCCTGATCTGGGACCGCGACGGCCGCGGCCTGCACGACCGGCTGGCCCGCACGATCGAGGTCCGCATCTGAGTCTCTCCGCCTTACGACGTCTTACGACGAAGGGGGAGCCCGGAGTGGTCTCCGGGAGTCCCCCTC
>NZ_JBMNDS010000020.1:0-130331 GCF_052543295.1 Streptomyces sp. SAS_270 | reverse complement strand
CCCCCCCCCCCCCCCCCCCCCCCCCCCCCCCCCCCCCCCCCCCCGTCCCCGCACTCGTGCGCCGACGGCTCACGGCTGCCGCTCCACGTAGGTCACCCGCTTCGGGGTGCGGCAGGCGGCGGGCCGGGTCAGCACATACAGCGGCAGCGACGTGGTCAGCGTGAGCGCGGCCGCGGCGACGGCGGCGGGCAGCTGGAGCGCATACGAACGCAGCCACGGACGTCAGGGGCGGTGACGGAAGCGGACCCGGCGGGCGTGTCCGAGGAGGGGACGCGTCCGGTCGGCAGGGAGACGGGGCGGTGGCGGCGGGAGCGAAGCCGCAAGGCCCCCGCGCCCGTGCCGCCCGCCCGGCACAGCGCCCTGTTGTCCACAGCCCCCGGGCACCCGCGCCTGGGGCGTCGTACGCTGGAGACCCCCCGGCCCGTGACACGAGTCGGGCGGTTCGCGTTGCCCACCCCCTGGACGGGAAACCCCTTCATGAGCCTGCACGGTCTGCTCGACGCCGTCGTCAAGGACGCCGCACTCGCGGAAGCGGTGACGGCCGCCACCGACGGCAACCGTATGCACGTCGACCTGGTCGGCCCGCCCGCGGCCCGCCCCTTCGCGGTGGCCGCACTGGCCCGCGAGGCAGGCCGCACGGTGCTCGCGGTGACGGCGACGGGCCGTGAGGCGGAGGACCTGGCCGCGGCGCTCAGGTCGCTCCTCCCGCCGGACACCGTCGCGGAGTACCCCTCCTGGGAGACCCTCCCGCACGAGCGGCTCTCGCCGCGCAGCGACACCGTGGGCCGCCGCCTGGCCGTGCTGCGCCGCCTCGCGCACCCGCGGCCCGACGACCCCGAGACCGGCCCGGTCTCCGTCGTCGTGGCGCCGGTCCGCTCGGTGCTCCAGCCGCAGGTCAAGGGCCTGGGCGACCTGGAGCCGGTCGACCTGCGCACCGGCCGCAGCGCCGACCTGGGCGAGATCGTCGAAAAGCTCGCGGCAGCCGCGTACTCCCGCGTCGAGCTCGTCGAGAAGCGCGGCGAGTTCGCGGTCCGCGGCGGCATCCTCGACGTCTTCCCGCCCACCGAGGAACACCCGCTGCGCGTGGAGTTCTGGGGCGACGACGTCGAGGAGATCCGCTACTTCAAGGTCGCCGACCAGCGCTCCCTGGAAGTAGCCGAGCACGGCCTGTGGGCGCCGCCCTGCCGCGAACTGCTGCTCACGGACGACGTACGGCAGCGGGCGGCGGCCCTCGCCGAGGCCCACCCGGAGCTGGGCGAGCTGCTCGGCAAGATCGCCGAGGGCATCGCCGTGGAGGGCATGGAATCCCTCGCACCGGTCCTGGTCGACGACATGGAGCTGCTGCTCGACGTCCTGCCGAAGGGCTCGATGGCCGTCGTCTGCGACCCGGAGCGGGTGCGCACGCGCGCGACGGACCTGGTGGCCACCTCGCAGGAGTTCCTGCAGGCGTCCTGGGCGGCGACCGCGGGCGGCGGCGAGGCCCCGATCGACGTCGGCGCGGCCTCCCTCTGGTCGATCGCGGACGTCCGCGACCGGGCCCGCGAGCTGGACATGATGTGGTGGTCGGTGTCGCCGTTCGCGGCCGACGAGGAACTGGACGCCGACACACTGAAGCTCGGCATGCACGCGCCCGAGACCTACCGGGGCGACACCGCGAAGGCCCTCGCCGACACGAAGGGCTGGCTCGCCGAGAGCTGGCGGACGGTGTTCGTGACGGAGGCGCACGGTCCGGCGGCCCGCACGGTCGAGGTGCTGGGCGGCGAGGGCATCGCGGCCCGCCTCGACACGGAACTCGCGGAGATCTCCCCCTCGGTCGTGCACGTCGCGTGCGGCTCCATCGACTACGGCTTCGTGGACCCGACGCTCAGGCTCGCCGTCCTCACGGAGACCGACCTGACCGGCCAGAAGGCGGCCGGCAAGGACGGCGCGCGCATGCCCGCCCGCCGCCGCAAGACCATCGACCCGCTGACCCTCGAAGCGGGCGACTACATCGTCCACGAGCAGCACGGCGTGGGCCGCTACATCGAGATGGTGCAGCGCACGGTCCAGACCGCGACCCGCGAGTACCTGGTCGTGGAGTACGCGCCCGCCAAGCGCGGCCAGCCGGGCGACCGCCTCTACATCCCCACCGACCAGCTGGAACAGATCACCAAGTACGTCGGCGGCGAGGCGCCCACACTGCACCGGCTCGGCGGCGCGGACTGGACGAAGACCAAGGCGCGCGCCAAGAAGGCCGTCAAGGAGATCGCCGCCGACCTGATCAAGCTCTACAGCGCGCGGATGGCGGCCCCCGGGCACGCGTTCGGCTCGGACACCCCCTGGCAGCGTGAGCTGGAGGACGCCTTCCCCTACGCGGAGACCCCCGACCAGCTCACCACCATCGCCGAGGTCAAGGACGACATGGAGAAGACGGTCCCCATGGACCGCCTGATCTGCGGCGACGTGGGCTACGGAAAGACGGAGATCGCGGTGCGCGCCGCCTTCAAGGCCGTCCAGGACGGCAAGCAGGTCGCCGTTCTCGTGCCGACGACCCTGCTGGTTCAGCAGCACTTCGGCACGTTCGGCGAGCGCTACTCCCAATTCCCCGTCAACGTACGGGCGTTGTCCCGATTCCAGACGGACGCGGAGGCGAAGGCGACCCTGGAGGGGCTGCGCGAGGGCTCGGTGGACGTCGTCATCGGCACGCACCGGCTGTTCTCGTCCGAGACGAAGTTCAAGGATCTGGGCCTGGTCATCGTCGACGAGGAGCAGCGCTTCGGCGTCGAGCACAAGGAGCAGCTGAAGAAGCTCCGCGCGAACGTGGACGTCCTGACGATGTCGGCGACCCCGATCCCGCGCACGCTGGAGATGGCGGTGACGGGCATCCGCGAGATGTCCACGATCACCACCCCGCCGGAGGAGCGGCACCCGGTGCTGACCTTCGTCGGCCCCTACGAGGAGAAGCAGATCGGCGCTGCCATCCGCAGGGAGCTGCTGCGCGAGGGCCAGGTCTTCTACATCCACAACCGTGTCGAGTCCATCGACCGGGCGGCTTCGCGGCTGCGCGAGATCGTCCCCGAGGCGCGCATCGCGACCGCGCACGGCCAGATGTCCGAGCAGACCCTGGAGCAGGTCGTCGTCGACTTCTGGGAGAAGAAGTACGACGTCCTCGTCTCCACGACGATCGTCGAGTCGGGCATCGACATCTCCAACGCGAACACGCTCATCGTGGAACGCGGCGACAACTTCGGCCTGTCCCAGCTGCACCAGCTGCGCGGCCGCGTCGGCCGAGGCCGCGAGCGCGGCTACGCCTACTTCCTCTACCCGCCGGAGAAGCCCCTGACGGAGACCGCGCACGAGCGGCTCGCCACCATCGCCCAGCACACCGAGATGGGCGCGGGCATGTACGTGGCCATGAAGGACCTGGAAATCCGCGGCGCGGGCAACCTGCTCGGCGGCGAGCAGTCCGGTCACATCGCGGGTGTCGGCTTCGACCTGTACGTCCGCATGGTGGGCGAGGCGGTCGCCGACTACCGGGCGGCCCTGGAGGGCGGCGTGGAGGAGGAGGCGCCGCTGGAGGTCAAGATCGAGCTCCCGGTCGACGCGCACGTCCCCCACGACTACGCGCCCGGCGAGCGGCTCAGGCTGCAGGCCTACCGTTCCATCGCCTCCGCCAACACGGAGGAGGACATCAGGGCCGTACGCGAGGAACTCGTCGACCGCTACGGCAAGTTGCCCGAGCCGGTGGAGAACCTGCTGCTCGTCGCCGGGCTGCGGATGCTCGCGCGGGCGTGCGGGGTCGGCGAGATCGTGCTCCAGGGCACCAACATCCGCTTCGCGCCGGTGGAGTTGCGTGAGTCGCAGGAGCTGCGGCTGAAGCGCCTGTACCCGGGCACCGTCATCAAGCCCGCCGCACACCAGGTCCTCGTACCCCGCCCGAAGACGGCGAAGGTGGGCGGAAAGCCCTTGGTCGGGCGGGAGTTGCTGGGGTGGACGGGGGAGTTCCTGGCTTCGATCCTCGGGTCGTAGGGGCTTCGGTGGGCGCGGTGAGGCCTCCGTCGCAGGCGCGTCACCACCGGTGATACGCCCGGCGTGCATCCGTTGCCCGTTGGGGGGCCGTATGGGGCAGGGGTCCCGGCGGCTACGGTGAGCGGCAGGGGAAACGCGTCCGTGCAGGGCGGACCCGGCGAGGCAGAGGGGAGGGACGTCGTGGTGCGTCTGAGGGGTGGGGCGGCCGTCGCCGCGCTGCTGGTGCTCACCGTCAGCGGCTGTACGGAGGAGACCACGGGGTCCGCGGGACCGCAGGAGTCGGCGGCCGGAGGTGCGGCCCTCACCGCGGTGGACTCACTGACCGTCAAGGGCCGGGCGCCCAAGACGGGGTACAGCAGGGAGCGGTTCGGCAGTGCGTGGGCGGACACCGACTCCAACAGCTGCGACACACGGGACGACATACTCAAGCGGGACCTGGAGGACGTGAAGTTCACCAGTGGGACGTGCAAGGTGAGGTCCGGCGTGCTGGACCCGGACCCGTACAGCGGCAAGGAGGTCACCTTCGCGCGGGGCCGCAGCCTGGTGGACATAGACCACCTCGTCGCCCTCTCGGACGCCTGGCAGAAGGGCGCCAAGTACTGGGACGCGAGCAAGCGCATCGCCCTGGCCAACGACCCGCTCAACCTCCTCGCCGTCGACGCGACCCCCAACCGCAGCAAGGGCGACGGCGACACGGCGACCTGGATCCCGCCGAACAAGGCCTACCGCTGCAC
The DNA here is from genome assembly GCF_052543295.1 of Streptomyces sp. SAS_270. Classification (NCBI taxonomy): domain Bacteria; kingdom Bacillati; phylum Actinomycetota; class Actinomycetes; order Kitasatosporales; family Streptomycetaceae; genus Streptomyces; species Streptomyces sp. SAS_270. The sequence goes on along the minus strand of NZ_JBMNDS010000020.1, from coordinate 125,589 downwards.
GTATGTGGCCGCGCAGGTGGCCGTGAAGAAGAAGTACGGGCTGTGGGTCACGGCGGCGGAGAAGGCCGCGATGAAGAAGGTGCTGACCACCTGCCCCGGCCAGAACCTCCCCGCGGGCGGCAACCCGACACAGGCGCCGAAACGGTTCCACGCGAACTGAGGGACGCGGGCCGGGGGTTCGCGGCGGCCGGGCGCACAGCCGCGGGCGGTCGCGCGGCGGCCCCGCCGTGTGCCGTCGCCGCTTCACCCGGGCCGGGGCGGCGCCTACCGTGTCCGGCATGGAGCTGAAGGTGTCGAGTCTTGCCGAACGTCCCGAGATGCACGACCAGGTGGTCGACATGGCCACCACCTGGCCCGAGTTCCTTCTCAGCGACTTGGTGGGCGACGCGCACTACGGCCGGATCGCCACCGAGCTGCCGGAGTTCGTGCTGTTCGCCGAGGACGAGCACGGCGAGGTCGTGGCGCACGCCTACAGCGTCCCCTTCGCCCTCGACGAGGAGGACCGGCGCGAACTGCCCGCGCGGGGCTGGGACCAGACACTCGTCTGGGCGTTCGCCGACCGGCGCCGCGGCACCTCCCCCGACACCGTGAGCGCCGTCTCGATCGTCGTCGCCCCGCACGTCCAGGGCGCCGGCCTGTCGGGCCGGATGCTGTCCGCGATGCGCGACAACGCCCGGTCGCACGGCTTCGGCGAGGTCGTCGCCCCGGTCCGGCCCAGCGCCAAGCACCTGGAGCCGCGGACCCCGATCGCGGAGTACGCGTTCCGCCGACGCGCGGACGGGCTGCCGTGCGACCCGTGGCTGCGCGTCCACGTCCGGGCGGGCGCCACCATCGAGGCGGTGGCTCCGGCGTCCATGACCGTGGCGGCCTCGCTGGAGGAGTGGCGCGGCTGGACGGGGCTGCCGTTCGACACGGAGGGTCCCGTGGAGGTGCCCGGCGCGCTGGTGCCGGTGCACTGCGAGCCGGGCCGCGGATACGCCGTCTACGTCGAGCCCAATGTGTGGGTGCGGCACACCCTTTGAGCTCGACGTATGGCTGGCGCGGGGGTCGGCGCGGGCGGCGAACGCACCCTCGGCCGGGGTGGGTCAGCCGCTCAGCTTGTCCAGGTCGAGGATCTTGCCGCGGGGGGCGTCGGCCGGGACCGGCTTGTTGTAGTCGGTGAAGGTGAGGGTGCCGGGGTCCTTGGCGGACTTGCTGTCGACGCGCAGCAGGTAGGGCTTGCCCTCGGTGGCGACGTAGAGGGTGTAGCTCTCCTTGCCGTCCTTCTCGTGGAGGATGATCGCCGGGATGCCGCCGACCGTTGTCGTCCTGCCGCGGGTCGCGTCGGAGTTCACGTCCTTGGCGTCGGCGAGCACGGTGTCGAGGTCGCAGAAGGTCGCGACGTCCTTCCCGTCCGAGCCGGTCGCGGACATCTTGGTCCACTTGCCGCTCAGCATCTCCACGGCCGCGTCGGTGTCCTCCTTGGAGTCACCCTTGCCCTGGCCGCGCAGGAACTCCGCGTCGTACTTCATGTAGAGGGTGTCCGCGGTCTTGATGAGGTCGGCCTTGCCCTGGCCGTCCAGGCTCATCGTCCCGGCGCACCTGCCCTTCTTGTCGAGGGCCATGTCGATCCCGATCATGCCCCCGGCCCCGTCGTCGGGGACGTCGCCCTTCATGCGGAGCGACGAGGCGCCGGTGGTGGCCTTCACGGCCCGGTCGGCGATCTCGCCCCCGCTGAGCCCGGGGAAGGGTCCCTTCGGCTTGCTGTCGGCCTTGTCCTCGCCGGGCAGGCAGCCGGTGAGGGACGCAGCGGCCGCGGCGGCGAGGCAGAGAGCGGCAAGTGCGGTGCGACGCATGAGAGTTCCTTGTGGTGAGACGAGTGAAGTGTGGGGGGAGGGCGCGCGGGTGATGGCGCGTCGGCGGACTGCGGCCGGGCGGGTGGCCGAGCGGCGGTGAGGCGAGGGGCCGGTGTCAGCCCGTCTTCTTCCAGTCCTGGCAGCCCACGGTCTTGAAGTAGGCGTCACCGGCGCTGACGGTGACGACGGCCGTACCCGTCACGTTGTTGTTCGCGGCGATCGACTCCACCGAGTGCGAGGCGTCCTTGGTGCGCTCCCAGTAGCAGGAGTCGTCCTTGTTGCCGGTGGACCTGTAGGTACCGGGCGCGATGTCGACGCCCACTCTGTGCATACCGCCGTCGCCCTTGATGGTGGAAGCGGGTGTGCCGGACGGCTTCGCGGCGACGGCTTCCCAGTCCTTGCAGCCGCTGGACTTGAAGAGCTTGTCGCTCGCCTTGATCGTCACGTAGCTGGTGCCGCTGACGTTGTCGTTGGAGATGATCGAATCCGGTTCGCCCGAGGCGTCCTTGGAGCGCTCCCAGTAGCACATGTCATCGGTGTTGCCGCTGCTCCGGTAGGTGCCGGGCTTGACGTCCGAGCCGACCTGGAAGTCGCCGTCCCCCGCGAACGCGACCTTCTTCCCGGTCCTGCCCGCCTTGGCGCCCTTGCTCGCTTCGGCGCCCTTGCCGCTGCCCCGGGCGTCGGCCTTCTTCCCGGACTCGCGCCCGGCGGAGGCGGTGGAGCCCTTGCCGGTCCTGTCGGAGCCGTTGTCGCTGTTGCCGCCCGCGTTCGCCGACACCGCCCCGATGACGACGACACCCACGACGGCCCCCAGCGCGATCTTGCCCTTCATACCCATGACAGTCCCCTCCCCAAGGGTGGCGACCGCCTCTTCTCGGCGGCCGCTCATCCGATGGGTCAATAAGAGCAGAGCCTGTGAACCGAGTCAACACGATTCACAGGCTTGAATGTGTACACGGCTGTGAAGTGATGGATCTTGCGCACGCCGGTATGCTCGACGCCACACACCAGAACGAGGGGAGCCGGGCGGTGCAGGACAACGGGACAGAGGTGACCGCCGCCGGTATCGCGCGGCTCGCCGGGGTCGGCCGCGCGGCCGTCAGCAACTGGCGCCGCCGCCACGCCGACTTCCCCAAGCCCGTCGGCGGCACCGAGACCAGCCCCTCCTTCGCCCTCACGGACGTCGAGGAATGGCTGCGCGACCAGGGCAAACTCGGCGAGGTCCCGTTGCGTGAACGCGTCTGGCAACAGCTCGCCGGACACCCCGAGGGCCCGGTCCCCGCCCTGGTGCACGCCGGCTGCGTCCTGCTGCTCATCCACGACCGCCCCACCGTGTGGCTGGAGCTGAGCGCGGGCTCCGACGAACGCCTCGCCGCCCTGCTGCCGGCCGCCCTCGACCAGGTGATCGCGCCCCGGTTCGGCGCGGTGACCCGCGACCGCGCTGTGAACACCCCGACCGGCCCGGAGCTCCTGCCCTCGGCCCCCCTGCTGCGCGGCGCGGCCGAGCTCGCCGCCGGACTGGGCGCCCGGCAGACGTACGAGTTTCTGCTCGGACGCCACCTCGACGCCAACCCGCGTCAGTACACGCTCACCCCGGGCGACCTCGCCGCGCTCATGGCCGACCTCGCGGGACCGGCGCGCACGGCGCTCGACCCGGCATGCGGCACGGGCGCCCTGCTGCGCGCCCTCGCGCCCCGGCCCGACCAGGAGCTCTACGGCCAGGACAGCGCCCCCGAACTCGCCGCGCTCGCCGGCCTGCGGCTCGCACTGCACACCAAGGCAGCCGTCCGCACCGCCGCCCGCGACACTCTGCGCGAGGACGCCTACCAGCCGCTGCGCGCCGACGCCGTCCTGTGCCACCCGCCGTTCAACGAACGCAACTGGGGGCATGACGAACTGGCCTACGACGCCCGCTGGGAGTACGGCTTCCCGGCCCGCACCGAGTCCGAACTGGCCTGGGTCCAGCACGCGCTGGCCCGCCTCAAGGACGGCGGCACCGCCGTCCTCCTCATGCCGCCCGCCGCCGCATCCCGCCGCTCCGGCCGCCGTATCCGCGCCGACCTGCTGCGCCGCGGCGCCCTGCGCGCCGTGATCGCCCTGCCGGTCGGCGCGGCGCCCCCGTACAACATCCCGCTGCACCTGTGGGTGCTGCGCAGGCCCGACAAACCCCCGGCGCAGCCCGAGTTGCTGCTCGCCGACACCGGCGCGCTGGCCGCCGACGGCAGGGGCGGGCTCGACTGGGGGGCCGTACGAAGCGCGGTCCTGGACGCCTGGCGGCCGTTCGAGCACACCGGCACGGCCGAGGAGCGGCCCGGGCTCAGCCGCTCGGTACCCGTCATCGAACTCCTCGACGACGACGTCGACCTCGCCCCCGCCCGTCATCTGCCGCCCCCCGCGCCGGGCGGCGGCACCGAACAGCTCGCGGCCGTACGCGAACACTTCGGGCAGACCCTCCGCCTGACCGCCGACCTCACCCCCGTGGCCGTGGACGAGGGGCCCTCCTCGCGCCGGCCGCTCATCACCGTCGGCGAACTCGCGCGCGCAGGCGCCCTGGTGATGCGTACAGGCGGAAACGGGGCACCCGCGCGCGTGCCCGTGCTCACCGACCACGACGTGCTGGCCGGAACCGCCCCCTCCGGCACCCTCCCCGAAGGGGACGAGGAACCCGTACTGGTCGAGGCGGGCGACGTCGTCGTCCCCGTCATCGGCGGCGGCTCCATCGCGCGCGTGGTCGACGACGCGACAGCGGGCGCCGCCCTGGGGCGCAACCTCACCGTCCTGCGCCCCGATCCCACGGCGCTCGACCCCTGGTTCCTCGCCGGCTTCCTGCGCGGCACCGCCAACAACCGCCAGGCCAGCAGCTACGCGTCCACCGCCACCCGGCTCGACGTACGCCGCCTCCAGGTGCCCCGGCTCCCCCTCGACCAGCAGCGCCGCTACGGCGAACGCTTCCGCGCGCTCGCCGAGTTCGAGGACGCGCTCCGGCGCGCGGGCCGCCTCGGCGAGCAGCTCGTACGCGGCATGTACGACGGCCTCACGGACGGGACGGTCGCGCCCGACTGAGGCTGCGGCGACACGTGAAGTGATCAGGCCGACAACGGTTCGGTACAACCCGGGACCGGTTGTCCTTGTCGGCCTATACGCTCGATCCGACACGCTGCGGAATCGGATTCCCGCGGCGCCGGACCGTCCCCGTACGCCCACTTCAGGCACAGGAGCAGCCATGCACGGCCACGGCTACGCACAGCCGGTGAAGCAGCCGCCCGCGACCGGGTGGCTGGTCTTCGTGCGCGTGCTCCTCGTGGTGATCTCGGTGTTCACCCTCGGCCTGCTCGCCTGGATCATGATCCTGCGGCTGGCCATCGTGACGCGCAAGTCGCTGGACTGGGGGTTGCTGGTGGCCGCGATCGCGGCCGACGTCCTCAGCCTCGTCCTGATGGGCACCGAGCCCGGCGACGAGATCCACACGACGGGCGGCTGGCTCGGCCTCGCCCTCCTCTTCGGCACCCTCGTCGCCGCGATCTCGTACTACCTCGCGGCGGAGATACGCCACTTCCACCAGCTCCGCTTCCCGGCCTACGCCCCGCAGCCCGCGTACGGATACCCGGCGCCCCAGCCGTCCCCGTCGCCCTACACCGCGACGACCGCGCCGCAGCACCCGATGACCCCACTCGCCCCGATGCCGCAGGCGACGCAGACGCCCATGCCCCACACGCCGGTACCGCAGCCGCCTCCGCAGCGCCCGGCACCCGCCCGGATCGACCAGGTGCGCGCCGAACTCGACGAGCTCAGTGACTACCTGCGCAAGCAGGACGGGCACCACGACGGGCAGCACGAGGGCGGCAGGTGACCGTGGCGGCGGGACGCACCATCGCCGGCCGCTACGAACTGTCCACGCTCATCGGACAGGGCGGCATGGGCCAGGTCTGGACGGCCTACGACGATCGCCTCGACCGGCGGGTCGCGGTCAAGCTGCTGCGCCCCGACAAGGTCGCGGGCCAGGAGGCCGACGAACTGCGCCGCCGCTTCGTGCGCGAGTGCCGCGTCACCGCCCAGGTCGACCACCCGGGCCTGGTCACGGTCCACGACGCGGGCAGCGCGGGCGAAGAGCTGTTCCTCGTCATGCAGTACGTCGACGGGGCCGACCTCTCCGACCACCTCGCCGAACACGACCCGTATCCCTGGCAGTGGGCCGTCGCGGTCGCCGCGCAACTGTGCGCCGTCCTTAGCGCCGTGCACGCCGTGCCGATCGTGCACCGCGACCTGAAGCCCCGCAACGTCATGGTCAAGCAGGACGGCACGGTCACCGTCCTGGACCTCGGCGTGGCATCCGTCATGGACACCGACACCACCCGCCTCACCCACACCGGCTCACCCATCGGCAGCCCCGCCTACATGGCACCCGAGCAGGCGATGGGCGGCGCGGTCGGCCCGTACACCGACCTGTACGCACTGGGTGTGCTGCTGCACGAACTCCTCAGCGGGGACGTGCCGTTCAGTGGATCCACCGCCCTCGGCGTGCTGCACCGCCATCTCTACGAGCCGCCGCTCCCGGTCCGCAGGCTGCGCCCCGAGGTCCCGCCGGCCCTGGAGGCGCTCGTCCTGCGCCTGCTCTCCAAGGACCCGCAGCACCGGCCGGCCTCCGCGCAGGAGACGTACGAGGAACTGCTCCCGCTGCTGCCCGCGCGCGGTATGCCCGGCAGCGCTCCTCTCGATCCCACGCGCCCCTTCCTGCGCCCGCACGCTCCCTGGCCGGACCGCGCGCGCACTCCCGCGCCCCAGCCGCAGGCCGCCCCCGCCGTAGAGAAGGCCGACGTCGTGGGCGCTGTCGACGAGGTCAAGCGGCTGCTGGGCGAGGGCCGCATCACGCAGGCCGTCGACATCCTCGGCTCGATCCTCCCGGCCGCCGCCGCCGAGCACGGCGAGCACTCGCCCGTCGTACGCACCCTGCGCAAGCAGTACGCGGCCACCCTCATGGACGACGGCCAGTTCCGGCGCGCGCTGCCCGAACTGCGCCGGCTCGCCGACGAACGCGCTGCCGAGGCCGGTCAGGCCGACCCGCAGTCGCTGCGCTTCCGCTACGAGGCCGCACAGTGCCTCGAACAGCTCGGCGAACCCGCGGCCGCCCTGGCCGAATACCGCGCCCTGCTGCCGTACTACGAGAACCAGTACGTCGCGGGCGACCCCGAGCTCTCCCTCGAAGTCCGCCGCCGCATCGGCCACTTGCTCCTCGCCCTCGGCGACCGCGGCGCCGCCCACGGCACCCTGGCCCGCCTGCTGCACGACGTGGAACGGCTGCGCGGCCCGGGACACCCCATGGCGGCGGAGATCCGGCGAACGCTGCAGTGGCTCGGGCAGGTGCGCGGCTAGCGAGGGGTCGCGATCCGTTTCCGCGACGGCGCGGCGGTGCCCGAAGTCGCCGTGAATCGTTGGTTCTGGGACATCTCCTGCACGAAGTAGTCGGCGAGGGGGTGGCCGAGAGCTGGGCCACTGCCTAACATCGATCACCGCAAGACTTTGTGCACCGTCGCACAATCTCCTCGGGAGGCTTCCTTGCACCGCCGCCGTCGCACCGCGCTCGTCCTCTCCGCCGCGATCGTCGCGGCGGCCCCCCTGCTCACCGCCTGCGGAAGCGAGGCGCACCCCGGCGCCGCGGCCGTGGTCGGCGGGCAGCGGATCACGGTCGCGCAGTTGGAGAGCCGGGTGAACGAGGTGCGCGCGGCGCAGCGGGCCGCCACCAAGGACGACGCCCAGTACGAGCAGGCCATCGCCAAGACCGGCAGCCTCACCCGCGACACCCTGCACGGCATGGTCCTCGACCGCGTCCTGGACCGCGCGGCCAAGGACGCGAACGTGAGCGTCACCCGCAAGGACACCCAGCAGATGCGCTCGGCGCTGGAGCAGCAGGCCGGCGGCGCGAAGGCACTGCAGACGGCCTGGCTGCAGCAGTACGGCGTGGCCCCGAGCCGCCTCGACGAAAGCCTCCGCACCGAGATCGAGGCCCAGAAGCTGGCCGCCGCACTCGGCGTCGACATGAACACCAACGAGGGCAAGGCAGCCTTCTGGAAGGCGATGTCCGCCGCCTCCAAGAAGCTGAACGTCGACCTCAATCCGCGCTACGGCGCCTGGGACGTCCAGAAGAGCAGCCGCGTCGACGCCAGTACGCCGTGGCTGCGCGAGGTGTCGGCGGCGCCCCAGCAGACGGCGTAGCCGCCCGGCCGCCGAGGGCTGTGGATAAACGGTTCGGCCGACCCGCGCGGCGATACCGTGGACGAAGCGCCCAGCCCGCGGCCGTACGGCCCGGCCGGGCGGCCTGTGGACAACCGGCGGGGCTGTCGGCGGTGTGGGTTACGTTCGAGGGGTGAACGCAACCAGCCTCGAAGGCGCAGCCGACGGCGGAGACGACGTCGACGGCGCGGGAGCGCACGGGACCGCACCCGACGCCACCGCTCCCGGCCGCATCGTCCTGCTCACCACCAGCCACCGTGTCGCGCCCGGACTGCTCTCCTGGGCCGCCTGGCAGGCCCTGCACGGCGCCGACCGCGTCCTGTGCGCGGACGGCGCCCATCCGCAGCTGCCGTATCTGCGCGAGGCGGGCATCGCCGTCGACGAGACGTCCCCCGCCGCCGAGGAGCTGCTCGGGGCCTGCGCCGGCGGCCGCACCGTGGTCGTCGTCGCCACCGGCGAGGGCGAGCCGCGCCTGACCGACGGCCTCGCCCGCCTCGCCGGCTCCGGCCGCATACAGATGCCGGACCTGGAGCTGCTCCCCGCCTCCTACGACCTTCCGGGCGCCCGCCTCCTCGACCTCGTCCAGGTCATGGACCGCATCCGCGTCGAGTGCCCGTGGTCGTCCCAGCAGACCCACAAGGGCCTGGCCAAGTACGGCATCGAGGAGGCGTACGAACTCGTCGAGGCGATCGAGGAGGGCGACCGCGACGAGCTGCGCGAGGAGCTCGGCGACGTACTGCTCCAGGTGATCTTCCACGCGCGCATAGCGGAGGAGGGCCGCCCGGAGGACGGTGCCGAGCCCTTCTCCATCGACGACGTGGCGGGCGGCATCGTCACCAAGCTCATCCACCGCCACCCGCATGTCTTCGGCGACGAGACGGCCACGACCCCCGAGGAGGTCAAGGAGCACTGGCTGCGCACGAAGGCCGTCGAGAAGCAGCGGACGTCCGTCACGGAAGGGGTCCCGCTCGGTCAGCCGGGCCTCGCGCTGGCGGCGAAGCTGTCGTCCCGCGCCCGCACGGCGGGACTCGACGTGCCGCTGCCGCAGGGCGAGGGCGTCGGCTACGAACTGCTCGCCCTGGCCGCGCGCGCCGAGGCGGAGGGCGTGGACCCGGAGGCGGCGCTGCGGGCGGCTGCGCGGGTGTACCGGGACGCGATCCGCGCGACGGAGGGCTGACCTGGGGTCCGGTGCCTGGGGTCGGCGCCGGGGTTCCTCGGGGGCGACGGCTGGGGCGCGACCCCTCCGGTCGGGGGCCCGGGATTCGGGGGAGGAGCTACGCCTTCGGGGCGCGGCCCGACGGGTTGTGCCAGGTCGGCTGAGGCCGGTTGAGCAGCCACTCGGCCGAGCCCAGCGGCCGCGTGCCGCCCTGCCCGGTGGGCGGCAGGACGTCATGGAAGATCCGCTCGGCCGGTGTGCCCAGCACGGGCAGCGCCTCGCCGATCTCCTCCACGAGGTCGGGCGGACCCGCCAGATAGACGTCGTGCCGTGCCCAGCCGGCCCGGTTGCCCAGCGCGGTCAACAGCCGCTCCGTCGCCTGGGCCTTGGGACGGCCGGGCGCGGGGGTGATGAAGGTGACGGCCAGCCGGGGGAGCCGGGCCTGTAAGCGTTCGACGGCGGAGCGGTCGTAGAGGTACGAGGTGTCGCGGGCGACGAGGAAGAGCCGGGCCTCGTGCGTGGCGTCGAGCTGCTCCAGGAGCGCCTTGACGGGTGCCCAGCCCGTGCCCGCGGCGATGAGCGTGAGGGGCCGGTCCACGGGCGTGCGCAGGGTCAGCGCTCCGCCGGGCGCGCCGAGCCGCAGGACGTCGCCCTCCCGGGTGCGCCGGACCAGGGCGGTGGAGAGGACACCGTTCTCGACGCGGCTGATGTGCAGGTCGACGGTGTGGTCGGGGCGGGGGGCGTTGGCCAGGGAGTACGGACGCCAGATGCCCGGCAGATGGGGGGTGTTGACGCTGACGTACTGGCCGGGGGAGTAGCTGAGCCGCCTTTGGGGCCGCAGGGTCAGTACGACGAGGTCGTCGCCGTGCCGGGCGCGTGACACGACCTCGGCGTCCCACCAGGGCGGTTCGCCGTCGTGCTCCGCCTCCCACGCTCCCTGAAGCATGATGTTCGTGATCGCCCCGTACGCCTCGCCCCAGCTCTTCTCCGCCTCCGCGTTCCACGCCGACCCCGAGACGGTGGCGAACGCGGCGATGAGACTGGCCCCCACGGCCGCGTAGTGGTCGGGTTCCACGAGGTACTTGCGGTGGTCGCGCCCCAAGTCCCGTAAGTAGCCCGGAAGTTCCGGATCCTCCAGCCGCTCCACCACATGCGTGAGAGCCGCGAACAAGCGGTCCCGCTGCCGCTCCATGTCCTCGGGGAAGTCCAGTGGGAACAGCCCGCGCACGTCCGGGTTGTGCCGGAACAGGTGAGAGTAGAAGTACTTGACCGCGAACTCGGCCCGTCTCTCGACGACCGCGAAGCTGGATCTGAGTATCTCGGGGTCCACAGGCGCGAATGTAGGGAGCGGAGGATCCAAGAAGTCAAGGATCTGACTATTCAGGGATAGTCGACACTAAAAGGGACGTTACTGGTCTAAATGCGAGAGTTCGCGGATGGGCATCCGAAGGCCAGTACCGTTGTCTCCAGGGTCGGCCGAGCGGCGTGGGGGCGTGCGTGGAAGGGGAGTTGCAGGATCTGGCGACCGAAGGGGCCGCGGTGCTTATGGAGGGATTGAGCTCCGAGGGCTGGACGCAGGTCAGGGACCGCTACCGGGCGTGGTTTCAGCATTTTGGGCGGTCAGGCCACGCTCAAGAGCTCGCCTTTCTCGGCGAAAGGATGGAACGTCACGCCGAGGGAAGCATGTCCGAGCGGCGGTGGCGTAATCGGCTTCACGTGGGGCTCGCGGCCACCCGGAGTTCCTCAGCGCAGCTCGAACTCCGGTCTATCATCGCCGAGTTCAACCCGTCTGCGAATCCGGCCGATCACCCTCTCGCCACCGATCCGGTTCTCTCCGCCCTCACCGACACCGCTACCGACCCAGTCCCGACCGGCACCCTCGAATCCGTCTCTGCCGACACCCTCGATCAGACTGGGCCGATCGTCCCTCGTGGGGTGGTCGGCCCTCCCCTCGCAGCCCAGGACCACCTGGACTTCCGCCAGGGCACCTTCAACGGCCAGTTCGTAGGCGTACAGCACAACCACTACCCCTCTGACCGTCCGGCGCGGGAGAGCGGAACCTCCGCCCCGGAGGGCTGGCCGAGCGTGGAGGACCTCGATCCTCTCGCACTCGGGGTGCGGCCGACACGACGGTTCGATGGCGAGTCAGAACGGCCGCCCTATATCCGGCGGGATGTGGACGAGCGGCTGGAAGTCTTGGTCGAGCGAGGCGGACTGCTCGTGGTCACCGGTGAGCCGTTGTCGGGCAAGAGCGACACCGCTGTAGCTGCCATATACGGCGCTCTGGATCTGGCCTCCCGGATCTACGCGCCAGCGCCCGGCGCGGATCTGCGTGGGTTGCCCGCACTCTTGCACGGTCGAGAGGGTTCGTATGTCCTGTGGTTGGACGAACTGGAGGGCCACCTCGGCGAGAACGGTCTGGACGCGGCTCTCTTGTCCCGGCTGACCAAGTTGTGCGTGCCAGTCGTGGCAACGATGAACGACGAGGCGTACGACGCTCATCGGTTCGGAAAGGGGCCTGCGTCGCGTGTGTTACGCCGGGCGGAGAGGGTCGAGCTCCCACGCCGTTGGAGCGAGGCAGAGCTGGCGAGACTGGCAATGTTCAAAGATCCACGGCTGACCGACGCCCTGAAGTGGCACGACAATCTCGGCATCGCCGAGTACCTCGCTGCCGAACCTGAGCTTTGGGACGAATGGCAGCGGGCCCGCCGCGCCACTGCTCACCCGCGCGGCCACCTGCTGGTACGGGCCGCGATCGATCTTGGCCGGTGCGGGCTTGACGGGCCGGTCCCACTGGAGTTGCTGCGGGATGTCCACGAGGAATACGCCTCCGAGATCCCGGAGAGAGACTGGGAGCCTTTCGACGATGCTCTGGAGTGGGCCACGGCGAAGTCGCACCGGGCGATCGGTTTGCTCGTACCGGGGGATAAGGCGGGCACCTGGCGCGCCTGCGGGGCACTGGTAGCGGCTGCGTTGCGATCCGCCGAGATGCCGCCGGTGCCTGACGGAGTCGTCCACTGGTTATTCGGCGTCGTGCAGGACTACGAAGCGCGTGACCGTGACGCTGTAACGATCGTCATCGCGTCCGCACTTGCCCAAAGAGCAAGCGAAGGCGATGCAGGGGCGATGTTCATGCTTGGCGTTCTCAACGACGGGACGAGCGACGACGAGGCATCATTGGACTGGTACCGGAGGGCGGCAGAGGCGGGGAACCCCATGGCAATGGCCGTCGCAGGCTTTCGCCTTGCGGCCCGGGGCGATGACTCGGCGGCGATCCCGCTCCTGGAAGCCGCAGCCGAGGCCGGCGACCCCGTCGCGGCTGGGCGTCTTGGCCGTCTGCTGCGGGAGCGGTCGGAGCACTGGCTGAGTGTGGCGGCCAAGGCTGGCGTCGCTGAAGCGGCGTACGAATTGGGCGACCTGCTTATGTCCCCATACGCGAGTGATCGGATCGAGGCAGAGAACTGGCATCAGGTGGCGGCGGCGGCCCAGGACGCCCTTGCCCGGCTGCGGCGCCCATCTCTCCGCCAGAGCGGGTCGGATACTGCCGAGGAGTGACTGAACAACCCACCCCACCGGCTACCGGGGACCCGGCATCGAACTCTTCACTTACTCATCCGGATGCGGTGAACTCCACCGGAAGCTTTCGTAGGCCCCGCATGATGAGCCCGCCCCGCCAGCGAAGGTCGGCGGGGTCGGCGGCGAGGCGGATGTCGGGCAGGCGGCGTAGCAGTGTCTCCAGGGCGGTGCGGCCTTCCAGGCGGGCCAGGGGTGCGCCGAGGCAGTAGTGGATGCCGTGGCCGTAGCCGAGGTGCTTATTGTCGCGGCGGGAGAGGTCGAGGGTGTCAGGCCCGGAGAAGCGGGCAGGGTCTCGGTTCGCGGCGGCCAGTACGACCAGCACAGGGTCGCCGGTAGCGATGGGCTGCCCGCCGATGGCGAGGGGCTCGGTGGCGAAACGCCAGGTGGCTAGTTCCACGGGGCCGTCGTAGCGCAGCAGCTCTTCGACGGCGGTGTCGAGCGGTCCCCGTTCGCCGCGCTCGATCGATTCCTGGAGCAGGGCCCGCTGGCCCGGGTGGCGCAACAGCGCGTGCACGCCGTTACCGATGAGGTTGATGGTGGTCTCAAATCCGGCGAACAAAAGCACGAAGCACATCGCGGCGGCTTCGTTCTCGGTGAGGTGCTCGCCGTGGTCGAAGGCGCGGATGAGACCTGAGATCAGGTCGTCGCTGAGATCGTCGCGCTTGCGATGGATCAGTTCGGTGAGGTAGGCGCGGATCTTCTTCACGGAGCGAGCGACGCCGCCTCGCGGGCCACCGCCGTGTCGGATCATCATGCCCGCCCAGTCGCGCAGGTCGTCCTGGTCCTCGCGTGGAACGCCCAGCAGATCACAGATGGCGTAGATGGGGAGAGGGAAGGCGAAATCATCGATGAGGTCCGCCTTGCCCGTCCTTGCGAACTCGTTGATGAGGCCGTCCGTCAACTCCTGAACGCGGGGCGCGAATTCGGCCACGCGGCCCGGGGTGAACGCTTTCGACACCAATCGGCGCAGCCGGGTGTGGTCCGGCGGGTCGATGTTGAGCAGATGCGTCATCAGATTTGCGCTGCGCTCGCCAGGGATGCCTGTCTTGCTCTTGCCGTGCGCGTCTTCGGCGTGGTGATCGGGGTTCTTCGACAGCCGTCCGTCCGCCAGGGCCTGGCGCGCGTCGACATAGCGGGTGACCAGCCATGCCTCGACTCCGCTGGGCAGTTTCGTCCGGTGTACGGGGGCATGCTCGCGCAGCCACGCGTAGGCCGGGTAGGGATCGGTGGCGAACTCCCAGGTGAAGAGTTCGGGCGCGGTGTTCGGGACGTTCACGAGATGACCGTAGCCGGAGCCGGTCTGGGCACGTGCGGCCGCCGAGGTGCGTACGGCTGAGCCTGCCGTATCGGGATATGGGTGATCAATAGGAATTATGTACGTTCCCCGGATGCCCTGTTCTGGAAGGCGTTAGATTCCCGATAACAAACACAAGTGGCCCCAGAGCTGGCTAGAGCTCCGGGGCCGCGCCAGCCGTGAAGGGGCTGACGTGTACAACGCTATAGCTATGCCTGTGTCCAGGGCCAGCCGTGCACGGGGGCCGGCGCGCACTGTTCGGGCGGCCTTGATGCTGCGGGTCTCGACGGAAGAACAGGCGCGGGGGTACGGGCTGGACGTCCAGGAGCGCGCGGGGCGTACCTACATCAGCAGCTGGCCTGGGTGGACCCTCTCACCTGAGATGATCTTCAGGGATGAAGGTGTGTCGGGGGCAGTCATCCACCGCCCCGGAATGCTGCGGCTCGAACAAGCTGCCAGGCAAGGCCTCATCGACGTGATCGTGGTCCACAACTTCGACCGCATCGGACGTACTGGCCGAGCATTCTGGGCCTGGATCTGGGCCATGGAAGATCTCGGCGTCAGTTTTGTGTCGGTCATGCAGGACATCGACATTGCCACGACGATCGGCCTGCAGCAGCTGCAGGCCCACGCGCTCGTCGCCGAGACCGAGGGGAACCTCATCTGTGAGCGCACACAGGGCGGTCGTCAGCGGAAAGCCCTGGAAGGCGGCTGGGTCGGTGGCCCGCCGCCATGGGGGTACGCCATCGAGGGGATTGGTAAACGTGGGTCCACGGTCGTCGTCAACGAGGCTGAAGCGAAGGTCGTCTTGAGCGCGGTGAGCCTCATCGTGGACGGGAACAGGAATGTCTCCGAGGTGGCCGAGGAGTTGAACTCCGCCGGTTGCTTCACGCGCAGCGGTCGGCCGTGGACGGCTTCCAACCTTCATCGGCGCCTCAGAAGCCCCTCTCTTCTCCAGGGCGAGGTGGTCTTCCGCAAGCCTGCGGGCAGCGGGGCGAACCGCACCAAACTGGACGAGTATGGAATCCCCCTGCACGGGGACAGCGTGGTCATCTCGATTCCTCGCATCATCACGGCTGAAAGGGCGGAGGCCCTTGAGAAGGCCATGGCCAAGAACGGCCACTCCTCGCATGCAGCTTCCGGTGAGTACCTACTGACTGGCCGGATCGTCGGTAACTGCGGAGAGAGCTACGTCGGGGCCTACCGCAACTCCAACCGCACCCGGTACTACCGGTGTGGTGGCGGCAACAACGGCAAAGGGAAGTACACGCAGTGCGCTGACCCATACTTGACCGCCACTGATGTCGAGTCGGCAGTCTGGCGCGAGGCCAGGACTCTCCTGGCCGAACCTGGACGGGTTGGGTCGGCGATCGAAGGCCGGTTGACACCCTTTCCTGGCGACATCGGTAAGCAGCGCAAGCGTGTAGCCGAGTTCGAGAAGTCGCTCGTGGAGAAGGAGAAGGTCGCGACGCGTGCTGTGGTCGACCTGGCTCGCATTCCTGGCCTCGATCAGGTCGTGAAGGACGCAGCTGTGAAACAGCTCAACGAGGACGTGCGGAGCGCCAGGGACCTGCTGGCCGCGGGGCGAGAGGTGCTTGCGGGGCATGAGGAAGTCGAGGAGCAGACCAGGAACCTCATGGGTCTTATCGAGATCGCGAGAGAGAAGCGAAGGGACTTGACACTCTCAGAGGCACGAAAAGTGATCGACCTCCTGGACATCACAGTGAAGCCTCTTGAGACGTTACGGAAGCGGTCCGGGGTCAAGTGCAAGGTGACGGAGTGGCACGAGAGAACGGGGATGCTGGTTCCCGCTGAGGTGCCTGAGCCGAAGTGGCCCGCTGTTGAGGAGTTGATGACGTCCTTCTTCCCGCGCCAGCAGTTCGCGCGTGGCGCGGTGGAGGTCCGGACGCAGGTGAACGGCGTCTTGTTCCGGCTGCGCAACGGGTGCCTTTGGAGCGGACTTCCCGAGAGGTATGGCCCGTGGGCGCTTGTCAAGGACAGGCAGAACACTTGGTTCAAAAAGGGGTTTTGGCATGTCTTGGTGGAGCATCTGAACTCTGCCGGAGGTGGCGCGCCCGTGAAGCGTGAGCCGCAGGTGCCGCCTCTCGAGATCAGGGGACGGGCGGGCCTTGACTCGTGAAAGGCCTGCAGGCGGACCAATCTGAGGGTGCGAGGGGATACCTTCGAAACTCGCGTCGGTGCATGCCAGAAGGCAGGTAAACCTGACACTCCCTCAACTCTGTGATCTTCACGTGATCTACGCTGCATCGACTTGTGACAAGCGTTCGAGTGCGGATACGTTCACTCGTCAACGCGGCCCACCAGCCGCGGTAGTTATCTGCTGTCACGCGAAAGGCTTCCGCATGCTCTCCGGGAACGGCCGTCACCGTCGACCCCGTCAGGCTCCGGCTCTCATCGTCGCGGCAGGAGTGACCGGATCGGCGATCGCCATCCCGTTGCTCGGTGCCACCGGTGCGCACGCGGCCGACGGGACCACATGGGATCGGGTCGCAGAATGCGAGAGCGGCGGGTCCTGGAGCGCCAACGACGGCAACGGGTACTACGGCGGACTCCAGCTGACCCAGGAGAACTGGCAGAAGTACGGCGGCCTCACCTACGCGCCGACCGCCGACCAGGCCAGCCGTTCGCAGCAGATAGCCGTGGCCGAGAAGGTCCTCGACGACCAGGGGCTCGTCGCCTGGCCCACCTGTGGCCCGCTCTCCGGGCTCAGCAAGAACTCGGGCTCGATCGACGTCGACACGGGCGTGGCGGGCGACTCGGCCGGCTCCTCCGGCTCGTCGAGTTCATCGGGTTCGTCTGATTCCTCGGATACTTCGGATTCGTCTGGTTCATCCGATTCCGGCACCGACTCCTCGGGCCTCTCCGACTCCTCGTCCGACACGTCGTCCGACGCGCCCTCGGGCGAGACCCGGAACTCGACCAAGGCCGACACGTCCGACGGCGACTCCGGTGACTCCGGTGACTCCAGCGACGCTCAGGATTCCGACAGCGCGACCACAGGGTCGACAAAGAGCGACGAGTCGGACAAGTCCGGCCAGAACGCCGACTCTTCGGACGGCTCCTCCGGGACCGCGACATCCGAATCCGGCTCCGGGCGCCACCGCGGCGACAGTGCCGGCGAAGAGGCCGAGGGGAGCACCGGCGAGGGTGCGGCCGACCGCGCCTCCGGCAGCCGCGGTGACGACACCTCCGGCCGTCACGCCTCACGCGGCTCCGGCGCCGCACGCGGCGCGACGGACGGCTCGTACGTCGTCCGCACCGGGGACAGTCTCTGGTCCATCGCCGACTCCCTTGACCTGAAGGGCGGATGGTCCGGTTTGTACTCCGCGAACGAGCAGGCGCTCGGCACCGACCCGGACCTCATCCTCCCCGGTCAGAAGCTTGAGCTGGACAGTGCCGAAGCCGCCCGGTAGGTAGCCGACCAACTGGCCGTCATCTGGCGAATCGGGCTAAATCCAGCGGTAGTTCAGGTCATGATTCGAGATGGAATGTCCGGTTTGGTGAGAGTGAGACATGAGTCTCAGTAGCCCTGATCGTCTTTGAAATTCCGGCGATCGCATGTCTACGGTCGTGACCGCTCGCCACAGCGGGCACCGACGGTCGCAACGCCGAATCCTGCCAACGGCCGTACGGGAACAGTCGTCGCGTCAAGCGCCGTAGGCAGGAGCGGGGGACCCAGGTAAGTGCCGGACCCGGTGATCGTTGCCGGACCGGCTTGGGGTGAAGCCGCGCACCACTGGTGCGCGGCCGGGCAACTCAACCGGCCCGAACCCGACAGCTCACCTCGCAGGCGTCGGTGAGGGGATCTCTCATGCTGTTTTCCAGCAAGGGCAAGCACCGCCGCCCGTCCAAGGCCACCCGTGTCGCCACGCTCGCCGGTGTCACCGGCGTCGCCATCGCCGCTCCGCTGATGGCCTCCGGCACCGCCTCCGCCGCCACCGCCTCCGAGTGGGACGCCGTCGCCTCGTGCGAGTCCGGCGGCAACTGGTCGATCAACACCGGCAACGGTTACTACGGCGGCCTCCAGTTCTCCTCGTCCACGTGGGCCGCGTACGGCGGCACCGCGTACGCCTCCTCCGCCGACCAGGCCTCCAAGTCCGAGCAGATAGCGGTCGCCGAGAAGGTTCTCGCCTCGCAGGGCAAGGGCGCCTGGCCGAGCTGTGGCGTGGGCCTGTCGGGTGCGTCGACCGGCGGCGGTTCCACCTCGTCGGACACGGGCTCCGGCTCCAGCTCGCAGAGCACCACCCAGCCGCAGCAGCAGAGCACCACGACGAGCGAGCAGCACGCCTCCCGCTCGCAGGAGCGCCCCGCCGCCAAGAAGACCGTCCAGACCCCGACCGGCAAGAAGGTCAAGAAGGGTGACGGCGAGTACAAGGTGAAGAAGGGCGACAGCCTCAGCTCGATCGCCGAGAAGAAGCACGTCAAGGGTGGCTGGCAGAAGCTGTTCAAGCTGAACCAGGACATCATCGACGACGCCGACTTCATCTACCCCGGTCAGCAGCTTCACCTCAGCTGAACCACAGCCTCCTCCCATACGTGGCCTTCATAGTGGAGGCCACGTGAGGGGCACCCCCCCGTCCCCACGGGCTCCCCGCTCCGGTGCGTGTTCCCCCGTACGCACCGGAGCGGGGTTTTTTCTTGGCCCGCTTCGCGGCTCTCCTCGCCCTCTTCATTCCTTTTTTGTTCCGTTCTGGAACAATGTTTACCCTGAGTTCTGCTCAAGGAGTGGTCGACCGGCTGGCCGATCGCCCTGGGCCGGTTAGGCTCATCTCGCGGGACTGCCGAAGTCCTGTGTACCCGCGTCACATCCCAGAAGGAGATGCTCGTG
Organism: Streptomyces sp. SAS_270; assembly: GCF_052543295.1. Taxonomy (NCBI): domain Bacteria; kingdom Bacillati; phylum Actinomycetota; class Actinomycetes; order Kitasatosporales; family Streptomycetaceae; genus Streptomyces; species Streptomyces sp. SAS_270. The sequence goes on along the minus strand of NZ_JBMNDS010000020.1, from coordinate 106,651 downwards.
CCGTCCATCGACGTCGTCGTAGCCCGGGAAATCCTCGACTCGCGAGGCAACCCCACCGTCGAGGTCGAGGTCGGCCTCGACGACGGCAGCACCGGCCGTGCGGCCGTCCCGTCCGGCGCCTCCACGGGCGCCTTCGAGGCCATCGAGCTCCGCGACGGTGACCCGAACCGCTACCAGGGCAAGGGTGTCGAGAAGGCCGTCCTCGCGGTCATCGAGCAGATCGGCCCGGAGCTCGTCGGCTACGACGCCACCGAGCAGCGCCTGATCGACCAGGCGATGTTCGACCTGGACGCCACCGACAACAAGGGCTCGCTCGGCGCCAACGCCATCCTCGGCGTCTCCCTCGCCGTCGCCCACGCCGCCTCCGAGGCCAGCGACCTCCCCCTCTTCCGCTACCTGGGCGGCCCGAACGCGCACCTGCTGCCCGTTCCGATGATGAACATCCTGAACGGCGGGTCGCACGCCGACTCGAACGTGGACATCCAGGAGTTCATGATCGCCCCGATCGGCGCGGAGTCCTTCTCCGAGGCCCTGCGCTGGGGCGCCGAGGTCTACCACACCCTCAAGAAGGTCCTGAAGACCAAGGGTCTGTCGACCGGCCTGGGCGACGAGGGCGGCTTCGCCCCGAACCTGGAGTCCAACCGCGCCGCGCTCGACCTCATCGTCGAGGCCATCAAGCAGGCCGGTTACATCCCGGGCGAGCAGATCGCGCTCGCGCTCGACGTCGCCGCGTCCGAGTTCTACAAGGACGGCAAGTACGAGTTCGAGGGCAAGTCCCGCTCGGCCGCCGAGATGACCGAGTACTACGAGGAGCTCGTCTCCGCGTACCCGCTGGTCTCCATCGAGGACCCGCTGTACGAGGACGACTGGGCCGGCTGGAACACCATCACCGCGAAGATCGGTGACAAGGTCCAGATCGTCGGCGACGACCTCTTCGTCACCAACCCGGAGCGCCTCGCCCGCGGCATCGAGGAGGGCTCCGCCAACGCCCTTCTCGTCAAGGTCAACCAGATCGGTTCGCTGACCGAGACCCTGGACGCCGTCGAGATGGCCCAGCGCAACGGCTTCAAGTGCATGATGTCCCACCGCTCCGGCGAGACCGAGGACGTCACCATCGCCGACCTCGCCGTCGCGGTGAACTGCGGCCAGATCAAGACCGGTGCCCCGGCCCGCTCGGACCGCGTCGCCAAGTACAACCAGCTGCTGCGCATCGAGGAGATCCTCGACGACGCCGCGGTGTACGCCGGCCGCAGCGCCTTCCCCCGCTTCAAGGGCTGACCGTAGCCTCGTAGGAAGCGTCGTACGTACGTCCCCGTACTCGGTCCCGTACCGTGTGCGGGGACGTACGCGCGTGTGAAACGGGACGAACGGGAGGCGGGACGATGGCCGTGAAGGACCGGGACCGGTTCTCCACCGCGACCAGGCTGCGGGTGCTCGGCGAGCAGACGGCGGCCCGTGTCTACCGCTCCCAGACCAAGCGCCAGGCCCGCCGCTCCCGGCTGACGGGCCGGGCCGCGCTCCTCGCCCTCGTCCTGTGCACGCTCATCGTCGCGCTCGCGTACCCGATAAGGCAGTACGTCTCCCAGCGCGCCGAGATCGCCGACCAGCAGCGGGAGCAGCAGCAGGCCCGGCAGCGGGTCGAGCAGCTGCGCGACCTCAAGGCGCGCTGGCAGGACGACGCGTACGCGGAGCAGCAGATCCGGCAGCGGCTGCACTACGTCATGCCGGGCGAGACCGGTTACATCGTGATCGACCCGGACGCGGCGAAGCAGTCCCGCGCGGAGAAGGGGGCGGCCGACCGCCCCTGGTACTCGAACGTCTGGGACGGCGTGGACAAGTCCGACGCCGCCGACCGGTGAACCGCTGAGCAGGCAGGACGAGTTGAGCACGTAGGACCGGATGAGCACGTAGGACCGACTCAGTACGCAAGACCGATCAGCACGCAGGACCAGTAGGAAAGAACAGGTATGCAAACGCCTCCGCCGACCACCCCGCGCACCGAGCCCACCGACGCGGACGTCGAGGCCTTCAAGCAGCAGCTCGGCCGTCCGCCGCGCGGGCTGCGCGCGATCGCGCACCGCTGCCCCTGCGGTCAGCCGGACGTCGTCGAGACGGCGCCCCGGCTGCCGGACGGCACGCCGTTCCCGACGACGTACTACCTGACGTGCCCGCGGGCCGCCTCCGCGATCGGGACGCTGGAGGCCAACGGGGTCATGAAGGAGATGACCGAGCGGCTGGCGACGGATCCCGAGCTGGCGGCGGCGTACCGGGCCGCGCACGAGGACTACATCGCGCGGCGCGACTCCATCGAGGTGCTGGAGGGCTTCCCCAGCGCGGGCGGCATGCCGGACCGGGTGAAGTGCCTGCACGTGCTGGTCGGGCACTCGCTGGCGGCGGGCCCCGGCGTCAACCCGCTCGGGGACGAGGCGATCGCGATGCTGCCGGAGTGGTGGCGCAAGGGCGCGTGCGTGACGACGGCGAGCGAGGACACCGAGTGAGCAGCCGTGTCGCCGCCATCGACTGCGGTACGAACTCCATCCGGCTCCTCGTCGCCGACGTGGACCCGGTCAGCGGCGAACTCGTCGACCTGGACCGGCGGATGACCATCGTCCGGCTCGGCCAGGGTGTGGACCGTACGGGGAGGCTGGCGCCGGAGGCACTGGAGCGGACGTTCGCGGCCTGCCGGGAGTACGCGGCGGTCATCAAGGAGCACGGAGCCGAGCGGCTGCGTTTCGTCGCGACGTCGGCCTCGCGGGACGCCGAGAACCGCGACGAGTTCGTGCGCGGGGTCCTGGACATCCTGGGCGTCGAGCCCGAGGTGATCAGCGGTGACCAGGAGGCGGAGTTCTCCTTCACCGGCGCGACCAAGGAGCTGACGGGCCGCGACGACCTGGCGAAGCCGTACCTGGTCGTGGACATCGGGGGCGGCTCGACGGAGTTCGTCGTGGGCGACGACCATGTGCGCGGGGCGCGCTCCGTGGACATCGGGTGCGTACGGATGACCGAGCGGCACCTCGTGCACGACGGCACGGTGAGCGATCCGCCGTCGCCCGCGCAGATCGGGGCGATCCGGGCCGACATCGAGGCCGCGCTGGACCTCGCCGAGCAGGCCGTGCCGCTGCGCGAGGCGCACACGCTGGTCGGCCTCGCGGGTTCGGTGACGACGGTGTCCTCGATCGCGCAGGAACTCCCCGCGTACGACCCCGTCGCCATCCACCACTCCCGGATCCCCTACGACCGGGTCCGCGCGATCACCGAGTGGCTGCTGTCCTCCACACACGCCGAGCGCGCCGCGATCCCCTCGATGCACCCGGGCCGTGTGGACGTCATCGCGGCGGGCGCCCTGGTACTGCTGTCGATCATGGAGCGGATCGGCGCGAGCGAGGTCGTGGTGAGCGAGCACGACATCCTCGACGGCATCGCCTACAAGGTGGCGGAAGAGATCGAAGCGGGCAGTCCCCGCGAGCCAGGGCTGTCCTGAGAGACGAGGGCGCGGTCCTCGAACACGGAGCGCACGGCGGCGACGTACCGGTCGAACGTCGCCGTGCGCCTTCCGGTGTCCCGCATCGCGCGCGTCAGGTCGCCGTCGGGGAAGAAGGACGCGCGCAGCGATGTGGACAGCTCCAGTTGGACGCCGGCGCCGATCGTGGTGCGGTTGGCGATGTTCGCCGGGCTGCTGCCGTTGATCTTCCGGGCCGCGTCGGTGACGTGGAAGCCGGCCTGTCGCAGGGCGGTGCGGACACGGTCGGCGGTCGCGGTGTCGAGGCCGCCGAGGGCGGTCTCGGGCACGCCGGTGGTGCCGGTGAAGCCGTGGAAGGACAGGCAGCCCAGCGACGACGCGATGACGCCCTGGCAGACGGGTTCGTCGAAGTTGGTCGAGGTCACGTGCAGGTCGCTGTTGCCGGTGGACCTGATGGCGGTGAATTCGTAGTGCGTCATGAGCCCCGCGCCGACCGCGCGGGCGACCTCCCCGGAGCCCGGTTCGATGCCGCCGCCGTGGATGGCGATGCTGGCCCACGCCGAACCCGTCACCGGAACGCGGCGACGCAGGTAGTCGACGCCCTCGACCTCGCGGGCGGCGAGATCGGTGTAGGAGGCGTACAGGTCGGCCACGCACACACCTCCTTCACGTTGTGGACCGATGCGACGCCGCCGTCGGTGGTTACGCTGCCGCCGGTGATTCTCCACGCCTCGCCCGTGTCGGCCGAGGTGTGTCTCGCGGAGCGGGCTGGGCAGTGGTCCCGGTCTCCTTTGCTACTGATCAGTAGCCTCTGCTGAGCAGGTCGGATAACGTATGAGCGCGTCTGCGGGGTCTTGGAAACGCCCTCCGTGAGGCCCCGTCGGAAAACTTCGTGAAGTTCTTCACAAGAGAATGGGCCCTGTGGGGGGCGGATTTGGCCCTGGTGGCCCTTCCGGGGTGCTCAGGGGGTCCGGGAGCATGCTCGGCGGAGTGATACGCGAGCGATTCCGGAGGGGCGAACGGGAGACTGGTTCGGCCGGTCCGAAGGTCTTCAGTGGCTGCTCACGCGGTGTTGACAACGGTCCGAACCGGGCGGTGGTTCCCCCGCGCCGGCATGACCTGCGTCACGCGAGCCGCGCAGTGTAGCAGAGACCCCACCCATGCTTGTGAAGGGGCGCACGAGCGACCCCCCAGGAGCGGGTGGATACTCGATGGCATGAGCACCACGGAGCGTCCCAGGATCCTCGTAGTAGGCGGTGGGTACGTAGGCCTGTACGCAGCTCGGCGCATTCTCAAGAAGATGCGCTACGGAGAGGCGACCGTCACGGTCGTCGACCCCCGGTCGTACATGACCTACCAGCCCTTCCTCCCCGAAGCCGCCGCCGGCAGCATTTCGCCTCGGCACGTCGTCGTCCCGCTGCGACGCGTTCTGCCGAAGGCCGAAGTCCTCACCGGCCGGGTCACCACCATCGACCAGGACCGCAAGGTCGCCACGATCGCCCCCCTCGTGGGCGAGGCGTACGAGCTGCCTTTCGACTACCTCGTCATCGCGATGGGCGCGGTCTCCCGCACCTTCCCGATCCCCGGCCTCGCCGAGCAGGGCATCGGCATGAAGGGCATCGAGGAGGCCATCGGCCTGCGCAACCACGTCCTTGAGCAGCTCGACAAGGCCGACTCGACGACCGACGAGGAAGTCCGCCGCAAGGCGTTGACCTTCGTCTTCGTCGGCGGTGGCTTCGCGGGCGCCGAGACCATCGGCGAGGTGGAGGACATGGCCCGCGACGCGGCCAAGTACTACACCAGCGTGTCCCGCGAGGACATGCGCTTCGTCCTCGTCGACGCCGCGGACAAGATCCTCCCCGAGGTCGGTCCCAAGCTCGGCACGTACGGCAAGGAGCACCTGGAGTCGCGCGGGGTCGAGATCTACCTCTCCACCTCCATGGACTCCTGCGTCGACGGTCACGTGGTGCTGAAGAACGGCCTCGAGGTCGACTCCAACACCATCGTGTGGACGGCCGGCGTCAAGCCGAACCCCGTCCTCTCGCGCTTCGGCCTGCCGCTCGGCCCGCGCGGCCACGTGGACACCCGGACCACCCTCCAGGTGCAGGGCACCGACTACATCTGGGCCGCGGGCGACAACGCCCAGGTTCCGGACATGGCCGCCCGCAAGGCCGGCGTGGAGAACGCCTGGTGCCCGCCGAACGCCCAGCACGCGCTGCGCCAGGCCAAGGTCCTCGGCGACAACGTGATCTCCGGCATGCGGGGCTTCCCGCAGAAGGAGTACGCGCACGCCAACAAGGGTGCGGTGGCGGGCCTCGGCCTCCACAAGGGCGTCGCGATGATCGTCATGGGCAAGATGAAGATCAAGCTCAAGGGCCGTCTCGCCTGGTACATGCACCGTGGCTACCACGGCATGGCGATGCCGACCTGGAACCGGAAGATCCGCGTCTTCGCGGACTGGACGCTCGCGATGTTCCTCAAGCGCGAGGTCGTCTCCCTCGGCGCCATGGAGACTCCCCGCGAGGAGTTCTACGAGGCCGCGAAGCCGGCGCCCGCGCCGGTCGCCGCCGCCGCGCCGAAGGCCGAGGAGAAGAAGGCCGAGGAGAAGGCCAAGGCCTCCTGACCTCCTGCGGTCTGACCGCCTGAGGTCACCGAACGCCCCGAAGGGGCCGCCCGCCATCCGTGGTGCGGGCGGCCCCTTCGGCGTTCCCGGCCCGCACCCGATAGAACATGGCCAGTACACCCATTTTGCTCACTCGTAACGCGGTAGGCGGACTGCACAAAGGGCACGGGGGTGTTTACGTGGTGTCGGAGCGTTCGGGAACGTCATCTCGGAGGTAGGCCATGCAGGACGCCGCATCGCGGCTGAACAGCCATTTCGAACAGTTGCTGGGGGTTCCGCTCCCGGTGCGCATCCGTGCATGGGACGGCTCGGAAGCAGGCCCGCCCGGCGCCCCCACCTTCGTCGTACGTAATCGGCGCGCCCTGCGCCGGCTGCTGTGGAAGCCGGGCGAGTTGGGACTCGCACGAGCCTGGGTGGCCGGGGACCTCGCAGTGGAGGGCGACCTGTACGCCGCACTCGACCTGGTGTCGGAGCTGGTGTGGGAGCGGGGTGAGGACGCCCGGGGCCTGGTGGAGGCGCTGCGCGACCCCCAGGTGCGCTCCGCCGCCCGCGGACTGCTGCTGATGGCGGGGCCGCCGCTGCCGCCCTCGCCGCCCCGGGAGGAGGTGCGCAGACGCCGTCACCTGCACACCAAGCGCAGCGACCAGCGCGCCATCAGCCACCACTACGACGTGGGCAACGACTTCTACGAGCTCGTCCTCGGACCCTCCATGGTGTACTCCTGCGCGTACTGGTCCGCGCCGGACAGCACCCTGCAGGACGCCCAGCGCGACAAGCTCGAACTCGTCTGCCGCAAGCTCGCCCTGACGCCCGGTCAGCGGCTGCTCGACGTCGGCTGCGGCTGGGGTTCCCTGGCCGTGCACGCCGCCCGCGAACACGGTGTGAGCGTCGTGGGGGTCACCCTCTCTCAGGAGCAGGCCGCGTACGCCCGCAAGCAGGTGGCGGACGAGGGACTCACCGACCGGGTCGAGATCCGCGTGCAGGACTACCGGGACGTCACCGACGGCCCCTACGACGCGATCTCCTCCATCGGCATGGCCGAACACGTCGGAGCCGAGCGCTACCTGGAGTACGCCGAGGTGCTGGGCCGACTGCTCAAGCCCGGCGGACGGCTGCTGAACCACCAGATCGCGCGGCGCCCGCAGCGCGACGAATCGACGTACGCCATCGACGAGTTCATCGACGCCTACGTCTTCCCGGACGGTGAACTCGCGCCCGTCGGCACCACGGTGACCCAGCTCGAACGCGCCGGCTTCGAGGTGCGCGACGTCGAGGCCCTGCGCGAGCACTACGCCCTCACGCTGCGCCAGTGGGTCGCCAACCTGGAGGCGCAGTGGCCGCGCGCCGTACGGCTCACCAGCCCCGGCCGCGCCCGCGTCTGGCGCCTCTACATGGCGGCCAGCGCCCTCGCCTTCGAACGCAACCGCCTCGGCGTCAACCAGGTCCTGGCGGTCAGGGCACCCGAGCCGTCCGGCACCTCCGGGATGCCGCTGCGGGCCCGCACCTGGAACTGACGGGCCGAGCGGCCGACCGGCCGGCGCACACGGGAAGGGGCCCCGTTCCAGGTGGAACGGGGCCCCGACTCGCCCGCGACTACTCCGACTTGATCGCCGTCAGCATGTTCAACCGGGCCGCCCGCCGCGCCGGCCACAGCGCCGCCAGCACGCCGACCGTCGCCGCCAGGAGCAGGAAGACGCCCATCCTGGCCCAGGGCAGGACCAGTTCGTACGTCGCCATCCTGCTGCCCAGCAGCTCACCGGCCGCCCAGCCGAAGAACACGCCCAGGCCGATACCGAGCACACCGCCGAAGAGCGAGATGACCAGCGACTCCAGGCGGACCATCCGCTTGATGCCCTTGCGGTCGAGGCCGATCGCGCGGAGCATCCCGATCTCCTGCGAGCGCTCGAACACCGACATGGCCAGGGTGTTGATGACGCCGAGGACGGCGACGACGACGGCCATGGCGAGCAGGCCGTAGAGCATGTTCAGCATCAGCGTGAACATCTTCGCGATCTCGTTGGAGAGGTCCTTCTTGTCCTGGACCTTGATCGCGGGGTTGTCGCCGAGGGCCTTCTCCAGCTTGTCCTTGACCGCGTCGGAGGTGCCGCCCGACGTCTTCAGCATGACCTGCATGTCGGCGGCGTCGCTCTCGTGCGGCGCGAGGGTGGCGGTGTCCAGCATGATGCCCTGGATCAGCTCGTTGCTCTCGTAGACCCCGGCCACGGTCAGCTGCTGCTTCCTGCCGTCCTCGTAGGCGACCGTGAAGTGCGAACCGGCCTTCCAGCCATGGGACTTGGCCGTCCCGTCGTCCACGACGACCTGTGTGCCGCCGACCTTGAAGGCGCCGCTGTCCACGGTGAGGTCGGTGAGCTTGCCGATGGCGTCGCCGTTGACGCCCGTCAGGTACTCGGTCGTACGGTCGATGCGCGAGGGCGCGTTGCGCAGCGGGCTCGTGTCGGTGACGCCGTCGACGTTCGCGAGCTTCTTCTCGACGTCCGGCGAGAGCGAGTTCCCGTTCGCCATCGACACGATGTAGTCCGCCTTGATCGCCGAACCGGCCATCTTGTCGATCGACTTCTGCAGACTGCCCGCCATCACCGTCATACCGGTGATCAGGGTCAGGCCGATCATCAGCGCCGAGGCGGTCGCGGCGGTACGGCGTGGGTTGCGCACGGAGTTCTGCCGGGCGAGCTTCCCGGAGATCCCGAAGACGCGCAGCAGCGGGGCCGCGGCCGCGATCAGCGGGCGGGACAGCAGCGGGGTGAGGACGAAGACGCCGATGATCAGCAGGACCGCGCCGAGGCCCATCGGGGCCTGCCCGTCCGAGCCGTTCATCGTGGTCGCGTAGAGGACGACGGCGACGCCCGCTCCCGCGAAGAGGGCGCCGATCGTGTTCCGTACGACGAGGGACTTCGTGGTCGCCTTGGCGTGCACGCTGCTCATCGCGGCGACCGGCGGGATCTTCGCCGCCCGGCGGCCCGGCAGCCACGCGGCGAGCATGGTGATGACGATGCCGACGAGAAGGGCAGTGGCGACGGTCCCCGGCGAGATCACCAGCGGGCCGTCCGGCACGGTGGCGCCCAGCGAGCCCATCAGCGAGCGCATTGCGGCGCCGATGCCGATCCCGGCGACCAGACCGGTGACCGCCGCGACCGCACCGACGAGGAAGGCCTCAAGGAGCACGGACCGGGTGACCTGACGGCGGGAGGCGCCGACCGCGCGCAGCAGCGCCAGTTCCCTGGTGCGCTGGGCGACCAGCATGGTGAAGGTGTTGGCGATGATGAACGTGCCGACGAAGAGTGCGATGCCCGCGAAGACCAGCAGGCCGGTGCGCATACCGCTGGTGGCCGTGGCGATCTGCTCGGCCTGGTCGTCGGCGAGCTGCCGGCCGGTGGTCGTGTACGTGGTGTCCTTCGGGAGGACCTTGTCGAGCGCGCCGCGCAGCGCGCTCTGGCTGGTGCCGGCCGCCGCCTTCACATCGATCTCGTCGTACTCGCCGACCCGGTCGAACAGTTTCTGCGCGGTCGCCGTGTCGAAGAGGGTGAGGCTGCCGCCGGCCGCGACATTGCCGTCGTCGGTGGTGAAGGTGCCGGTGACGGTCGGGGCGAGGACGGGGCCGTCGACGGACATGCGGACGGTGTCGCCGGCCTTGTACCCGGCGCGCCTCGCGGTCTCCGCGTCGAGGGCGACCTCGTTCGCGCCGTGCGGCGCGCGGCCGCTCTTGAGCGGGTACCGCGGGTCCTTGTCCCCCCAGTAGTTGCCGCCCTGCGACTGGAAGCCGCCGCCGATCAGCTTGCCGTCCTTGTCGGCGACGGCGGTGAAGCCGGAGACGACGCCGATGGCGGAGGCGGCACCGGGAGCCTTCGCCGCCTTGTCCAGCAGCGGCTCGGTCAGCTTGCCCGTCCTGCCGATCGTGTCGCCCTTGTCCTCCTGGCTCTCCGGCCGGACGGCGACGTCGACCTGGTCGAAGCCCTTGGCGGAGCTCTTCTGGTAGGCGTCGGAGATCGTGTTGGTGAAGACCAGGGTGCCGGACACGAACGCGACGCCGAGCATCACGGCGAGCACGGTCATCATCAACCTGGCCTTGTGCGCAAGGACGTTGCGCAAGGCGGTACGGAACATGGGTTTCTCAGTCCAGGGAGAGTGGAGTCGGACGACGGAGGGCGGACGACGGAGGGCGGACCGGCGCAGGGCGGACCGCTGCAGGGCGCCGGGTCAGCTGGTGCGGCCCTTGGCGTCGAACTGCTTCATGCGGTCCAGGACCGAGTCGGCGGTCGGCCCGTACACCTCGTCGACCAGGCGGCCGTCGGCCAGGAAGACCACGCGGTCCGCGTACGCGGCGGCCACCGGGTCGTGCGTGACCATGACGACGGTCTGGCCCAACTCCCGTACGGAGTTGCGCAGAAAGCCCAGCACCTCCGCGCCGGAGCGCGAGTCGAGGTTCCCGGTCGGCTCGTCGCCGAAGATGATGTCGGGCCGGGAGGCGAGGGCGCGGGCGACGGCGACGCGCTGCTGCTGGCCGCCGGAGAGCTGCGAGGGGCGGTGGCCGAGCCGGTCGGCGAGGCCGATCATCCTGATGACCGAGTCCAGCCACTCCTTGTCGGGCCTGCGGCCCGCGATGTCCATCGGGAGCGTGATGTTCTCCAGGGCCGTCAGGGTCGGCAGCAGGTTGAACGCCTGGAAGATGAAGCCGATCTTGTCCCGCCGGAGCTGGGTGAGCTGCTTGTCCTTGAGGGAGCCGAGCTCGGTCTCGCCGAGGCGTACAGAACCGGACGAGAACGTGTCCAGGCCCGCCACACAGTGCATCAAGGTCGACTTGCCCGACCCCGAAGGGCCCATGATCGCGGTGAACTCGGCCTGCCGGAAGTCGATGGTGACCCGGTCCAGGGCGACCACCTGGGTCTCGCCCTGTCCGTAGATCTTCGACAGTTCGGTGGCACGAGCGGCCACGGCGGTGGCCCGGCCGGCGAGAGGGGTGGTGGTCACGGGAGGGTGCTCCTGTCGGGACGACGACGCTGCGGGGGACTTGTTCCATCGTCGTGGCCGGTCGGGCCCGTGTAGTCAGCCGCTGATCCGGTTCCGGGGGCAGCCTCGAGTCGGACCGCGAACGCCCGCGTCATACCTGGGGATGACGGCCGTCCCTGAGGGGCGGGGAGCCGCGAGCCGGCGGAGGCGCTCGTTCGGACGGTGAAATTCCGTCATTCCGTATACGCGCCCGTGACTTAGCCGAAAGGCTATTGGCAAGTGCGGATGGCCCGTACCGGGGGCTGATGCACCCTCAGACGTCCATAAAATAAGACAACATCGGTCCGCCCGCCCGCTGTTCGGGGGAAGCGCCCCGATAGGCTCGTAACCTCGACGCGGAGCCCATGGCCTGCCCGGATGGTGGAATGCAGACACGGCGAGCTTAAACCTCGCTGCCCCTCGCGGGCGTACCGGTTCAAGTCCGGTTCCGGGCACCTCCGACCCTTTCCTCCCTTCGCACTCGCTGCACCCTTCATTGAAGACTTCACCATCGACCGTTGACAGCAAGCGCATACGGTCGGAGACTCGCGTCAGAGGTTAGTGAAGTAAATTTCACTAGGCGAACATGAAGGAACATGGGCGAGCACAGAGGAACGCGAAGGGGCGTGCCGATGCGTACCACCGTCGGGATCATCGGGGCCGGACCGGCCGGACTGCTGCTGGCGCGGCTGCTGCACAACGCCGGGATCGACTCCGTCGTACTGGAGAGCCGGGACCGGGCGTACGTGGAGCAGCGCCAGCGGGCCGGGATCCTGGAGCAGGGGACCGTCGACGTCCTGCGGGCCGCCGGAGCCGCGGAGCGGATGGATCGCGAAGGGCTGCGGCACGACGGCATCGAGCTCCGCTTCGCCCGCACCCGCCACCGCGTCGACTTCCCCGCGCTCACCGGCGGCAGCTCCGTGATGGTGTACGCGCAGACCGAGGTGTGCAAGGACCTCATCGCACTCCAGCTCAAGGAGGGCGGGCCGCTGCTCTTCGAGGCAGAGGCGCTGGCGGTCGAGGACGCGGAGAGCGACAGCCCGCGCGTGCGCTTCCGGCACGAGGGGCGTGAGGACGTCCTGGAGTGCGACTACGTCGTCGGCTGCGACGGCTTCTGGGGCGTGGCCCGGCAGGCGGTGCCCGCCGGCATCTCGCAGGTCTTCGAGCGCACGTACCCCTTCGGCTGGCTCGGCATCCTCGCCGATGTGGCCCCCTCGCACGACGAACTCGTCTACGCCCGCCACGAGCGCGGGTTCGCCCTGCTCAGCATGCGCTCGCCCAGCGTCTCCCGCCTCTACCTCCAGGTACCCGACGGCACCGCGGCCGAGACCTGGGCGGACGAGGAGATCTGGGACGAGCTGGAGCGGCGCCTGGAGACGGACGACGACTGGCGGCTGGAGCGCGGCCCCATCACCCAGAAGTCCGTCACGCCCATGCGCAGCTACGTCCACGAGCCCATGCGCCACGGCCGCCTCTTCCTGGCCGGCGACGCCGCGCACATCGTGCCGCCGACCGGCGCCAAGGGGCTCAACCTCGCGGTCGGCGACGTCGTCACCTTCGCGCGGGCGCTGGCGTACGAGAAGGAGACCGGCTCGGCGGAACGCCTCGACGCGTACTCCGAGACCTGCCTGCGCCGCGTCTGGCAGGCCGAGCGGTTCTCGTACGACATGACGACGCTGCTGCACCGCGCCCCCGACGCCACCCCCTTCGAGGACCGCGTCCAGCTGGCCCGGCTGCACCGGATCGCCGGCTCACGGGCGGCCGGGACCGACCTCGCGGAGGGGTACACGGGGTTTCCCCTCGACTGAGCGAGGTACTGACCCACGAGCCGCCCGCGCCGACCACCTAAGACCCGGCTAAGTGGCCGGTTACGGCTTCGTACCAGTGCTCGCCGGGCATCGGTCGCACGCGTACGGTGGCAGCACAAGGGAAAGATCCTCCCCAAGCAGTAGGGTCAATCCTTTGCCTACCTATTACTCTTGAGCCCAAGGCCACGCGAGGTGGCCATGGAGGAGTGAAATGAGGAGCAGCAACCCGGTCTTCTCGCGACGGGGCTTCAGCCGCGACAACGGCTACGCGGGGTTCAACGCGGCGCCGCAGGCCGGGGGACCCGCTGTCGGAACCCAGGGCAACCCGTACGCGCAGGGCAACCCGTACGCCCAGCAGGGCGGCAACCCCTACGCGCAGAACCCGTACGCGCAGCAGGACCTTCAGAACGGCGCTCCGCCGCAGGCCCCGGCCACCACCGGCCGTATGACGATGGACGACGTCGTCATGCGCTCGGCCATGACGCTCGGCACCGTCGCCGTCGGCGCCGTCCTGGCGTGGGCGCTGCTGCCGGTGACCAGCACCAGCTACGGCCTCGCCATCGGCGCCGCCCTCGTCGCCTTCGTGCTGGCGATGGTGCAGTCGTTCAAGCGGACGGCCTCGCCCGCGCTGATCCTCGGTTACGCCGCCTTCGAAGGCGTCTTCCTCGGGGTCATCAGCGAGATGTACAACAGCCGGTGGTCGGGCGCGCCCTTCCAGGCCGTCCTCGGCACCATGGCGGTCACCGGCGCCACCCTGCTCGTCTACAAGGCGGGCTGGATCCGTGTCACCGCACGGTACGCACGCATCGGCATGGCCATCGCCATCGCCTTCGTGCTGACCATGGCGGTCAACCTGCTGCTCGTCGTCCTCAACGTCGCTCCCGACGGCGGACTGCGCAGCATGGGCCCGCTCGGTGCGGTCGTCGGCATCATCGCGATCCTCATCGGCGCGTTCTTCCTGACCCTCGACTTCAAGCAGATCGAGGACGGCATCGCGTACGGCGCCCCGCGCGAGGAGGCGTGGCTGGCCGCGTTCGGCCTGACCATGACCATCGTGTGGATCTACGTCGAGATGCTGCGACTGGTCGCGATCTTCAGCGGCGACGACTAGAAGCACGGTGACGACCGAAGGGCCCGCGAACCAGAGGCTGGTTCGCGGGCCCTTTGTCGTCGGATGCGTGGTCGTCTCGGTGGTGCGCGCTCAGAGCAGTTTGCGCGCGGCCCTCCTCAGGTCGTACTCGTGGATGATTGCCTTGGCGTGGCCGTACGCGAGGTCGTGTTCGGCGCGGAGCCAGCTGACCTTCTCCTCGAAGCGGAAGAGGGCGGGGCCTTCGTCTACCGTGCGCAGCCAGTCGGATACTTCACGACCGGTGCAGTGGGGGATGCGGGCGAGCAGATTGCGATGGGTCTCCTGGGAGAAGACTTGGGACATCGGCGCCTCCGGACGCGTGCGATGCGGTCGCTCTTCACGTCACCGTGCCTGAGGGTTGGCCCGTTGGCAACAGTCCAGGATGGACGCGTAGGGTCGCGTCGTGCTTGATACGACGCCGTTGACCCGTGCCGTGGACCACTTCGCCGACCGGTTGCGGGCCGCGCCGCAGAGCCGCCTGCAGCGGAGCGCGGCAGCCGAGGCACTGGGGCTGGCCAGGGAGTTGGCACTGCGTGCCCAGCGGCTGGAGGACCCGTCGGGCGAGCCGCGGGAGATGCCCGACGCGGGGATGTTCGCCGCCGCCGACCAAATCACTGTCGCCGCGCACGATTTGGCGCTCGTACTGAAGAACGAGGGCGACCTCGACGATGCGGTGCGCCTCGTGGTGGAGGCACAGCAGCGCGCCGGGGTCTGATCCGTTCGACCGACTCTTCGGGTGGGTTCCCGCCGCTTCCTACAGCTCCTACAGCGACGCTATGACGCGGTCCGCCAGGATGTACACGTTCTCCTCGCCGCACGCGAACGTCAGCGCGTACGCGCCCGAGACGCCGGAGCCGCCGAGCAGGACCGGGGTCTCGCCCGACCGCAGGGCCGCGGCCAGCCGCTCCGCGGTCTCGCGGTGGCCCGGGGTCATGCACAGGGTCGTACCGTCCGCGAAGACGTAGACGTCGAGGGTGCCCAGCGGGCCCGGGCGGACGTCGGCCAGCGCCGTGCGGGACTCGGCGAGTTCCTCAAGACAGGTCACCGTGCGCTCGTGGTCGTTCACGACAGGTGACTGGACCGGGACGAAGTCCGGGTGCGAGGGGTGGCGGCGGCGGGCCGCGGCCAGTTCGGCGGAGTCCCCGGCGAACTCGTCGGCCTCCAGGCCGGGCTCGGTCACCGGCTCCAGGTGCTCCAGGCCCGCGAAGTCCGACTGGCGCGGCAGGAACAGTTCGCTGTCGGGCAGGCCGAGCAGGGACGGGGTGTCAGAGGCGTCACGCGCCTCCTGGGCGGCCCAGAAGGCCCGCGCCTCGGCGAGCTCCCGCTCCCGCTCCTCGGCGAGCGCCTCGGCGACGGCAGCGCGTATCTCCTCCGCGTCAGCGGCGCCGCGGGCGGCCGGTACGAGGCCGCGCGCGGCCTCGGCGCGGCTCTGGGTGATGTCGTCGTGCAGGGCCGCGACCTGCTTGCGCAGCACCAGCAGGGTGCGCAGAACGGCGACGCCCACGGCCGCGGTGGCGGCGGTGGTGAGCAGTAGAGCAAAAGGCATGGCGCTCACTGACGTACTCCCGGTTCAAAGTCGACCCCCGACTTCCTACATCAGCTTGAAGGGCGGACTAACCAACTGTCAGTGCGTAACGTCACGAATAGGACAGGACTTTGGGCCCGGGGTTTACTCGTGGAACGGCTCTGACCTGCGCAAATTGCTCTCGCAAGGGAGATAGGTCACATCCTGGGGGAGATTGGATCACAAATCGGCCCGGAGTCCCCGGGGTTACCGGGATCCGGGCCGATTCGGTCACGCTGGGTCCAACTCCGGTTACTCATCCGGTCATTCGCGACAGGACCGTGACGGGTCCGTGCGAGATGTCAGCTGAGGCGCTCGATGACCATCGCCATGCCCTGGCCGCCGCCGACGCACATCGTCTCCAGGCCGAACTGCTTGTCGTGGAACTGGAGGCTGTTGATGAGCGTGCCGGTGATGCGGGCGCCCGTCATGCCGAAGGGGTGGCCGACGGCGATGGCGCCGCCGTTCACGTTCAGCTTGTCCAGCGGGATGTTCAGGTCGCGGTAGGACGGGATCACCTGGGCGGCGAAGGCCTCGTTGATCTCGAAGAGGTCGATGTCGTCGACGGTCAGACCCGCGCGCTTGAGGGCCTGCTTCGAGGCCTCCACCGGGCCGAGGCCCATGATCTCGGGCGAGAGGCCGGTGACGCCGGTGGACACGATCCGGGCGAGCGGGGTGAGGCCCAGCTCGCGGGCCTTCGTGTCGGACATGATCACGAGGGCGGCGGCGCCGTCGTTCAGCGGGCAGCAGTTGCCGGCCGTGACCAGGCCGTCGGGGCGGAAGACCGGCTTGAGGCCCTGCACGCCTTCCAGGGTGACGCCGGCGCGGGGGCCGTCGTCCTTGCTGACGACCGTGCCGTCCGGGGTCGTGACCGGGGTGATCTCGCGCTCCCAGAAGCCGTTCTTGATGGCTTCCTCGGCGAGGTTCTGCGAGCGGACGCCGAACTCGTCCATGTCCTGGCGGGTGACGCCCTTGATGCGGGCCAGGTTCTCGGCGGTCTGGCCCATCGCGATGTACGCGTCCGGGATCAGACCGTCCGCACGCGGGTCGTGCCACGTCGAGCCCTCGGTCTGCGCGACGGCGGCCGTGCGGGCCTCCGCCTCGGCGAAGAGGGGGTTGTGCGTGTCCGGCAGGCTGTCGCTGTTGCCCTTGATGCTGCGCGAGACCATCTCGACACCGGCCGAGATGAAGACGTCGCCCTCGCCGGCCTTGATGGCGTGCAGGGCCATGCGGCTGGTCTGCAGGGAGGAGGAACAGTAGCGGGTGATGGTGCAGCCCGGGAGGTGGTCCATTCCCATCTGTACGGCCACGATGCGGCCGAGGTTGTGGCCCTGCTCGCCGCCGGGGAGGCCGCAGCCGAGCATCAGGTCGTCGATGTCCCTCGGGTCCAGCTCGGGGACCTTGGCGAGGGCGGCCTGGATGATCGTGGCGGTCAGGTCGTCGGGGCGCACGTCCTTGAGGGAGCCCTTGAAGGCGCGGCCGATGGGGGAGCGGGCGGCTGAGACGATCACGGCTTCGGGCATCACGGCTCCATTGGCGTACGGGGGGTGAAGCTACTGGCAGGGCTGGTTGGGAAGTTACCCGTACGTACCGTCGAGGTCACCGCTATGGGTGTGTGACTCCGGCCGCACTTTTCTAAGCGCTTGCTTTTTTCTGGCGGGGGCGCCTTGGGGGAGAGGGGGCCCTGCTCGGCCCTTGTCCCTGGGGGCTGCCGCCCCCAGACCCCCGCTGTCGGCCTGAACGGCCTCGTCCTCAAACGCCGGACAGGCTGTGACCAGCCCGCCCGGCGTCAAGGCGAGCCCGCCGGAGCCGGGTCCGTGGCGGGCAGGCGCCGCCGGCGGCGGCGCTTGAGGAGGGCCCAGGGGCCGCGCGGGCCCGTGGGCATGGCGGCGGCCACCTCCGTGCCGGGCTCGGACGCGGCCTCCGCGGCGGCCCGGGCGACCGGAAGGAAACCCTCGCGACGGGAGACGTCCGGGCGCTCCTCCTCCGCCGGCCAGAGGCCGAGCGCCGCGCAGACGGTGGGGAGGACCGCCATCGCGGCCGTCGCGTACCCCTCCGCGGAGGGGTGGTAGTTGTCCGGTCCGAACAGCTCACGCGGGTTCGCCTCGAACTCCGGGCCCAGCAGGTCGCCCAGCGACACGGTGCGGCCGCCCTGCTCGACCGTTCCGATCGTCTGGGCGGCCGCCAGCTGGCGGGAGGCCCGCCGGGCGAGCCAACGCAGCGGCTGCTGCACCTGCTCGACCGTGCCCAGGTCAGGGCACGTCCCGACCACCACCTCCGCCCCCGCGGTGCGCAGTCGCCGTACCGCCGAGGACAGGTGCCGCACCGAGCGGGTCGGCGGCATCCGGTGGGTCACGTCGTTCGCGCCGATCATGATCACGCACACGTCCGGCACCTGGGCCGGATCCGCGAGGGCGAGCACCACCTGCCGGTCGAGGTCGTCGGACTGGGCCCCGGGCAGCGCCACGTTCCGCAGCCGGACCGGGCGCTCGGCCACCGCGGCCAGCCCCGAGGCGATGAGCGCCCCCGGCGTCTGGCGGGCCCGGTGCACGCCCTGGCCCGCCGCCGTCGAGTCACCGAGCATCAGCAGGCGCAGTGGAGGTTCGGCGATCCCGGCGTACGCGTACCCGTACAGGCCGTCGGCGCTCGGCGCATGCGGACTGTGCCCGTTGCCCACATGCCGCTTCGCCATCCGTACCTCGGCCAGCACCACGCCGACGGCTGCCGCGCCCACCAGCCCGACCCCACCGCCGCCGTACGCGGCGCCCGCCGCGATGCGGCGGGCCACCCTCGCCCTCGACAAGCTCGTCATCCGACGCCGCCACCTCCTCGTAGCCGTACACCCACTGCTTGCCCCGTGGAGGCGGTCGGCCAATCTCAACGGCGAGTGAACGCCCACCTGGGGCCTTAGGCTGGCGGAACCATCCCTCAGACAGACAGCTCCGGAGACAACGGTGCAATTCCACGACTCGATGATCAGCCTCGTCGGCAACACCCCGCTGTTGAGGCTCAACAACGTGACCGCGGGCATCCAGGCGACCGTCCTGGCGAAGGTTGAGTACTTCAACCCCGGCGGGTCCGTGAAGGACCGCATCGCCCTGCGCATGATCGAGGCCGCGGAGGAGAGCGGCGCCCTCAAGCCCGGGGGCACGATTGTCGAGCCGACCAGCGGGAACACCGGCGTCGGGCTCGCGATCGTCGCCCAGCAGAAGGGGTACAAGTGCATCTTCGTGTGCCCCGACAAGGTCAGCACCGACAAGATCAACGTGCTGAGGGCCTACGGGGCCGAGGTCGTCGTCTGCCCGACGGCCGTTGATCCCGAGCACCCCGACTCGTACTACAACGTCTCCGACCGGCTCGTGCGCGAGACGCCCGGCGCCTGGAAGCCCGACCAGTACTCCAACCCCAACAACCCCCTCTCGCACTATCACTCCACCGGCCCCGAGCTGTGGGAGCAGACGGACGGGCGGATCACCCACTTCGTGGCGGGTGTGGGGACCGGCGGCACCATCTCCGGGACCGGGCGCTACCTGAAGGACGCCAGCGACGGCAAGGTCCAGGTCATCGGCGCCGACCCCGAGGGATCGGTGTACTCCGGCGGGTCCGGGCGGCCGTACCTCGTCGAGGGCGTCGGTGAGGACTTCTGGCCGACCGCGTACGACCGGACCGTCGCCGACGAGATCGTCGCCGTGTCCGACAAGGACTCCTTCCAGATGACCCGTCGGCTGGCGAAGGAGGAGGGGCTGCTCGTCGGCGGCTCCTGCGGCATGGCCGTGGTGGCCGCGCTGCGCGTCGCCGAGCGCCTCGGGCCCGACGACGTCGTCGTCGTCCTGCTGCCGGACAGCGGGCGCGGCTACCTCAGCAAGATCTTCAACGACGAGTGGATGGCCGACTACGGCTTCCTGGAGGACACCGGCCCGAGCGCCCGCGTCGGTGACGTGCTGAACGACAAGGAGCACGGCTCCATCCCCTCCCTGGTGCACATGCACCCGGAGGAGACCGTCGGCGAGGCGATCGAGGTGCTGCGCGAGTACGGCGTCTCGCAGATGCCCATCGTCAAGCCCGGCGCCGGCCACCCCGACGTGATGGCCGCCGAGGTCATCGGCTCGGTCGTCGAACGCGAGCTGCTCGGCGCGCTCTTCACCCAGCAGGCCTCCCTGCAGGACCCGCTGGAGAAGCACATGTCCGCGCCGCTGCCGCAGGTCGGCTCCGGCGAGCCGGTCGGCGACCTGATGTCCGTGCTCGGCACCGCCGACGCGGCGATCGTCCTCGTCGAGGGCAAGCCCACCGGGGTCGTCAGCCGTCAGGACCTGCTCGCCTTCCTCGCCAAGGGCGGCGCCAAGCAGTAGTCCTCCCTCAGCGGTCCAGCAGTCCCGCAGGAGGAACTCCTGTTCGGTTCCCCGTCGTCGACGGATCTTCCGGCTCTTTCGGCGGGGAACTTCGCAGAAGTGGTACGAGCGCGTCACGTCCGCGCAGCACCCGCTTAACACAGGTCCGGCACATTAGTGGGTGTCGGCAGGGCGGGAGCGGCTCCCCGCCCCACCGGCACCGAAAACGGCGTCAAGGACCTCCGGAGCGGCTCCCGGACCTCCATGGACGCCCAGGACGCGCAGACCTGGCCTGACCCGGCGCGCGTCCCTCGCGGGGACCGCCGTCGTCCCGCCCCCCGTCACACGGGGGTGCGGCGGTCCCCGCCAAGCTTTTTTCCGGCGCCTTCTCAGTGCCCTCTCAGCGCCTCTTCAGTGCTCTTCGGCCTGCGGACCTCACGTCCGCGCCGTGGCCCAACTCCCCAGCAGCGCCAGGCGCTCCGCCGTCTCCGACCCCGGTTCCGGGGTGTACGCCACGATCGTCTGGTCCGGCTCCGACGGCACTGTCAGGGTCTCGTACGGGAGGGTCAGCAGGCCCGCCACCGGATGCCGGACGCGCTTGACGCCGTACGCGCACACCGCCACCTGGTGGTCCGCCCACAGCCGGCGGAAGTCCTCGTCCTTGAGGGAGAGCTCGCCGACGAGGGCGCACAGCTCCTGGTCGTCCGGGTGCAGGCCCGCGTCGATGCGCAGGTTGGCGATCGTCTGGGCGGCGACCGCGTGCCACTCGGGGTAGAAGTCGCGGGCGACCGGGTCGAGGAAGACATGGCGCGGGATGTTGCGGGTGGCGGGATCCATGCGGCTGAAGCCGCCCACCGCGTCGCCGAGCGCGTTCCACGCCAGTACGTCCATGCGGCGGCCCAGCACGAACGCCGGGGTGCGCTCCATGCTGTCCAGCAGCAACTGGACGCCGGGGCGTACGCGGGGTGCGGCCGGGCGGCGGCGTTGCTGCCTGGGCGGGCGGGCCACCGTACGCAGGTACGCCTGCTCCGTCTCGTCCATCCGCAGCACGCGGGCGATCGCGTCAAGGACCGCGTCCGAGACGCTCGGGCCGCGCCCCTGTTCGAGCCGGATGTAGTAGTCGACGCTCACGCCGGCCAGCTGTGCCACCTCCTCGCGGCGCAGGCCCGGTACGCGACGGCGCCCGTGCGAGGGCAGACCGACTTCGTCGGGAGTGATGCGTGCGCGGCGTGAGCGCAGGAAGTCTCCGAGGTCCCCGTCCATGGGTTCGATCCTAGGCGGGATGCGCGCGGCGAACCTGGTACTGCCAGACCCAGGAAAAGCGCATCCCTGGGTAGGACCGGCGGGAGCGCCGAGTGTGGTTCTCGTCGCCGGATCGACCGGCGGCCACCACCACCTCGGGAGTTTCCATGTCGTACGAGAACCTGGCCGGACGTACCGCCGTCGTCACCGGAGCCGCCAGCGGCATCGGCGAGGCCATCGCCGTGCAGCTCGCCGGGCAGGGAGCGCGGGTCGCGCTGCTGGCCCGGCGCGGGGAGCGGCTGGCGGAGCTGGCCGCGAAGATCGAGGCCGACGGCGGGCAGGCGCTCGCCGTGGTCGTGGACGTCACCGACGACGCGTCCGTCGAGGCGGCCGCCGCCCGCATCCACGAGACGTACGGGCCCGTCGACCTGGTCGTCAACTCGGCGGGCGTCATGCTGCCGAACCCCGTCGACGACGGACGCATCGACGAGTGGCAGCGGATGCTCGACACCAACGTGACCGGCGTACTGCGTGTCATCCGCGCCTTCACCGGCGACCTGGTGGCCGTCGCCGCCGAGGGCCGCACCGCGGACCTGGTGAACATCTCCTCCATCGGCGCGCACATCACGTTCCCCAACTACGCGGTGTACGGGGCGACGAAGGCCGCCGTCACGTATCTCTCCCAGTCCCTGCGCACCGAACTCGGCCCGCGTTCCGTGCGGGTCACCAATGTCGAACCGGGGCTCACGGAGACCGAGTTGGGCAGCCACATCGACAACGCGGAGCTGTCGGGGCAGCTGGACGGGATGTTCGGCGCGCTGGAGGGGCTGTCGTCCGAGGACGTCGCGGACGCGGTGGCGTACGCGACGAGCCGGCCGCGCCGGGTCAACCTGCGCCAGATCATGGTGCTGCCGACCCAGCAGGCGTGACGAGCAGGCGTGACGAGCGGGTGTGACCGCCGGGCGGTCAGTCCTCCCAGTCGCTGTCCTGGGAGGACTTGCGGCGCCGGGTGAACAGGCTGGGATTGAGCCGCACGGCCTGGACGACGTTGACGCCGACGATGCCCACCCAGGCCGCCAGCAGCCCGGACATGCCTCCGAAGGCGCCGCCGATCGCGGACAGCGGGACCGCCAGCACCAGCGAGACGATCCCGAAGCCGAACCGCTCGCCGAAGGAGTCGGACGACTGGGGCGAGCGGGCGCCGCGGGCCACCACCATCTGCTGCTCGGCGATCTGGCGCCGCACCTGGCGGTCGACCGTGCCGTCGAGGCGCTGCTCGACCTTCTCCAGGAACGAGTCGATCAGCGCGGACTCGTATTCGTCGCCGAGTTCCCTGCGTGCGTGCAGGGTGGCGTCGAGTTCCCTCTTGAGTTCGGCGTCGTTGCGGGCTTCCATACCGGTCATGGGTCCACGGTAGAGAGCCGGAGCCCTGATGGGCACTGGGGGTAGCCCCCCTGTCGGGACTGGGCCGCGCCCCCGCTGCCCCGCGCAGGCGGCTACTTCGTCAGCCCGTGCTGCTTGGCATAGGCGTTCGCGACGTCCTCCGGGTCCTTCTTGTCCTTGTCGACCTGCCGGTTGAGCTCGGTGAGCTGGGCGGTGGTGAGGATGTTGCCGAGGCGGGCGAGGGCCTTGCGGACCGTCGAGTCGGCCTTGCGGTCGGCGATGAGCGGAACGATGTGCTGGCTGGGGATGAGGTTCTTGGGGTCGGCCAGGATCACCCAGTCATGGGACTCGATGTCGGTGTCGGTGGTGAAGAGGTTCGCCACGTCCACGTCGCCCTTCTTCAGGGCGCCCTTGACCAGCGGCCCGTCGGAGTCGAGGGACTTGAACTCCTTGAACTCGACGCCGTACACGTCCTTCAGTCCTACGGCACCGACCTGGCGCTTCTTCACCTCGGCGGCGGCGCCGATGACCAGCTTGCCGTTCTGCTTCGCCAGGTCGGCGAGGGTGGTCAGGCCGTACTTCCTGGCGGTCTCGCGGGTGACGACGAAGGCGTCGGAGTCCTCCGCGATGCCGTACGGCAGGACCTCCAGGCCGGCCGGCAGGGCGAGGGTGAGGGCGTTCTGCATCGCGCCCTCCTCCGCGGCCGTGGCCTTCGGGTCGAGGTAGTTGAGAAGGGCGCCCTGGTACTCGGGCAGCAGATCGATGTCGCCGCCCTTGAGGGCGGGGATCACGATCTCGCGGGTGCCGAGGTTGGGGCGGACCTTCGTCTTGACGCCGGCCGCCTCCAGGACGGCCGCGTAGAGGTAGCCCAGCACCTGGTTCTCCGTGAAGTTGGCGGTGCCGATGGTGACGCCGCCCTTGCTGGAGCCGCCGCCGGAACCGGCGTTGCCGCCGCCGTCGAGCGAGGTGACGCCGCTGCTGCAGGCGGCGAGGGCGGGGACGGAGACGGCGGCTCCCGCAAGAGCGCCGAGGAGGGTACGACGATTCATTTCGGTGGTTTCCCTACGCGGTGCGGTGGCGGAAGAGGAAGCGCTGCAGGCCCGACAGGGCGAGGTCCAGGACGACGGCCACCGCTGCGACGAGCACGGCGCCGCCGAGTACCTGCACGAGATCGCGCTGCGCGAGACCGTCGAAGACATAGCGGCCGAGGCCCCCGAAGGAGACGTACGCGGCGATCGTCGCCGTCGCCACCACCTGGATCAGTGCGAGGCGCACGCCCGTCATGATCAGGGGGAGCGCGAGGGGCAGCTCGACCTGGAACAGGACCTGGTGCCAGCGCATCCCCTGGCCGCGCGCCGCGTCCTTCACGTCCGGGTCGACGGCGGTCATCCCGGCGTAGGTGTTGGTGACGATCGAGGGGACGGCGAGGGCGACCAGCGCGATGTAGACCGGCCACATCGACAGGCCGCTGGCCAGGAAGACGAGCACCACCAGGCCGACGGTGGGCAGGGCCCGCCCGAAGGACGCGAGGTTGATGGCGAGGAACGCGCCCCTGCCGGTGTGCCCGATCAGCAGGCCGACGGGCAGGGCGATCACGGCGGCCACGAGGGTCGCGAGCAGGGAGTACTGGAGGTGCTCGGCGAGGCGGTGCGCGATGCCGTCGGTGCCGGACCACTGGGCGGAGCTGGTCAGCCACGTGCCGAGGTTCTTGAAGAGTTCGTACATCAGGCTCGCCGCCTCGTCCACGGGGTGAGTACGTACTGCACGGCGACCAGGAGCGCGTCCGCGACCAGTGCAAGGAGCAGGGTCAGGACGACGCCCACGATCACCGGCGTCGGGAAGTCGCGCTGGAAGCCGTCGGTGAAGAGCTGGCCGAGTCCGCCGTCGCCGATGTACGTCGCCACGGAGACCAGCGAGATCGACATGACCGTCGCGATGCGGACGCCCGCCATGATCACCGGGAGGGCGAGCGGGAGTTCGACGGTGAGGAGCGTGCGCAGTGGGCGCGTGCCCATCGCCTTCGCGGCCTCCTTCGTCTTCGCGGGGACCGAGTCGAGGCCCTCGACGGTGTTCCGCAGCAGGACGACGAGGGTGTAGATCGTCAGGCCGATCACGGTCGTGGTGCGGGTGAGGCCGCTCACCGGGAGCAGCAGCACGAAGATCGCGATCGACGGGATCGTGAAGAGCACGTTCGACAGCCCGAGCAGCAGGCCGCGCAGGGGGCGCACCCGGTGGGCGATCACGGCCAGCGGGAGGGAGATCAGCAGCCCGAAGAAGACCGCGGAGAGCGCGGCTTCGAGGTGGGAGACGGTGAGGGTGGTGAGGTCGTCGGTGTGGTCGCCGATCCACGACCAGTCGATGGTCATGCGGTGACGCCCGCTGCGGTGTGCGCACGGCCCGCGTGCTCGTGGATGTCGTCGCGGGAGGAGACGCCGGTGAGGACGCCGTCCGCGTCGACGCGGGCTATCAGTCCGCCGGGCGAGGCGATCGACTCGTTGAGCGCGGCCAGCAGGGAGTCGGTGTCCTTGAGCGGCCGCACGGGGAGTTCGGCGTCCTTGGCGGCCCAGTGCAGGGGCTTGCGCGCCGCGTCGAGTGCGAGCGTCCAGGTGCCGCCCACGGGGGCCGGGGCCTGCGGCACGTCGGCGAGGGTGGTGAGCGAGAGGAGCTTCAGGCCGCGCTCCGCGCCGAGGAAGTCCGCGACGAAGTCGTCCGCCGGGCGGGCCAGGAGTTCGGCGGGCGGGGCGCACTGCACGAGATGGCCGCCGGTGCGGAAGATGGCGATCCGGTCGCCGAGCCGGACCGCCTCGTCGACGTCGTGCGTGACGAAGACGATGGTCTTGTTCAACTCCTTCTGCAGGCGCAGCAGTTCGTCCTGGAGCTGGGTGCGGACCACCGGGTCGACGGCGCCGAACGGCTCGTCCATGAGGAGCACGGGCGGGTCGGCGGCGAGCGCGCGGGCGACTCCGACGCGCTGCTGCTGACCGCCGGAGAGCTGGTGCGGGTACCGCTTGCCGGCGTCGGCGGCGAGGCCGACGGTCTCAAGGAGTTCGGCGGCCCTGGCCCGGCTCTTCCTGCGGCCCCAGCCGAGGAGGAGCGGCACGGTCGCGATGTTGTCGAGCACCGTGCGGTGCGGGAAGAGGCCCGACTGCTGGATGACGTAACCGATGGAGCGGCGCAGTTCGGCGGCGTCCTGCCGTGTCACGTCCTTGCCGCCGACGCGGATGGTGCCGGAGGTCGGATCGACCATCCGGTTGATCATCCGCAGGGTGGTCGTCTTACCGCAACCGGAAGATCCCACGAGGACGGTCACGCCGCCTTCAGGCATTTCCAGGGAGAGATCGTGGACCGCTGTGGTGCCGTTGGGGAAGCGCTTGTGGACCGCGTCGAACTGGATCATGAGGTGTCCCTTGCCCGGCCTGTATATCGTCATGCAGAGTTCTCGGTGTCTGAATAGATTGTCAATGGGCTGGTGTTAATCGCTGGTTACTTATGACTGGCAGGCAAGATCCAATGTCCTGTTTGAGGGGAGCGTGGACGGTATGTCGTCTCACATCGTGGGCGGGTCGTGGGCGCGTTGAAGGCCGTGACGACGGGCCTCGTGATCCTCGACGGGAGCGGCGTCGGCGTCGACGACGTCGTCCGCCTCGCCGACGGTGCCGCGCGCCCGGTCGCCGGCACCGAGGCGATGAAGCGCGTCGAGGAGTCCTGGGACGCCGCCCGGCAGATCGCCGCGACGGGCCGCGTCTACGGCCGCTCCACCGGCGTCGGCGCCAACCGGAACGAGGACGTGCCCACCGAGGCCGCCGCCGGCCACGGCCTGCGCCTGCTGCGCAGCCACGCGGGCGCCATCGGCGAGGAACTCCCCGCCCGCCAGGTCCGCGCCATGCTCGCCGTCCGCGCAAACCAGCTCCTGGCGGGCGGCGCGGGCCTGCGCCCCACCGTCGTCACGGCCCTCTGCGAAGCCCTGGAGAGCGGGGCCCACCCCGTCGTCAACGAGTTCGGCTCGGTCGGCACCGGTGACATCGCGGCGCTGGCCCAGATGGGACTGGCGCTGGCGGGGGAGCACCCCTGGCGGATGTCCGAGGGCGGTGCCGAAGCCGCCCCCGAGGCCCAGCCCCTCGACAACAACGACGCCCTCGCGCTCATCAGCAGCAACGCCCTCACGCTCGGGCAGTCCGCGCTCGCCCTGCACGAACTGCGCGGGCTGATCGCCGCCACCCAGGTCGTCGCGGCGCTCTCGCTGCTCGCCGTCGACGGGTCGCACGAGGCGTACGCCGCGCCCGTGCACCTCGCGCGGCCGCACCGCGGGTCCGCCGAAGTGGCCCGCAGAATGCGGGAGTTGATCGGTGCGGCGGACCGGCCCACGCCACCGCTCGGGAGGATCCAGGACCCGTACGGCTTCCGCTGCATCCCGCAGATCCACGGCCCCGCGCACGACGCCGCGGACGCACTCGACCAGGTCCTCGCCGTCGAGATCAACGCCGCAGCCGAGAACCCCCTGATCTCCCCCGAGGACATGGCCGCCTATCATCACGGCGGCTTCTACCAGGCTCAACTCGCCCTGGCACTGGACCACTTCAGGCTTGCCGTCACCCAGGTGGCCCGGCTGTCGACGTCGCGGCTGTCGACCCTGAACGAGCCCGCCTACACCCGCCTGCGTCCCTTCCTCGCCGACCCCGAGCCCGCGTCCTCCGGCGTGATGATCCTGGAGTACGCCGCCGGAGCCGCCCTCGGCGACCTGCGGGCCTTCTCCGCCCCCGCCTCGCTCGGGCACGCTGTACTCTCCCGTGGCGTCGAGGAGCAGGCCAGCTTCGCCTCGCTCGCCGCACGTCAGACGCTGCGGGCGTGCGGCGCGTACCGTCTCGTCGTCGGCTGCGAGCTCGTCGCCGCCGTGCGTGCGCTGCGCCAGCGCGACCTGCGGCCCGACCCGGACCTGCCGGTCGGCCGGGCGCTGGAGCTCGCCGAGTCGGTGCTGGCGGCGGACCAGGCCGACCGGCCGCTCACGGACGACGTGAGCGCGGCGGCCGCACTGCTCGACCGGTTCACGGAGATCTGGAGGGGGAGCACGTCATGAGCGTGGACAGGAGCGTGGACAGGAGCATGGGTGTGACGGACAGTCCCGCCGCACGGCTGCAGGCCCTCTTCGAGGGGCACCGGCTCACGCCGACCCAGCGGCGCATCGCGCACAGCATGGTGCGCCGTGCCGCCGACGTACCGTTCCTGTCGAGCGTCGAGCTCGCCGAACTCGCCGGTGTCAGCCAGCCGTCCGTCACCCGCTTCGCGGTCGCGCTCGGCTTCGACGGTTACCCGGCGCTCCGTCGCCACCTGCGCGAGGTCGCGCCCGCGGAGGCGGCCGCGGACACCACCGCGTACAACGAGTACCAGCAGGCCGTCGAGGCCGAGATCGAGAACCTCAAGCACCTGGCGGAGGTGCTCGCCGACCCGCGGCCCGTGCAGCGGGCGGGCCGGCTGCTGGCCGCGAGCCGCCCGCTCCCGGTGCTCGGCCTGCGCGCCGCCGCCTCCCAGGCGTACGGCTTCGCGTACTTCGCCGCCAAGGTCCACCCCGACGTAAGGCTGCTGCACGAGGGCGGCACGATGTTGCACGACCGCATCGACGCCGCCGTCCGCGCCGGGGCCACCGCCCTGCTCTGCTTCGCGCTGCCGCGCCACCCGCGCGAGGTCGTGGACTCGCTCACCTACGCCAAGGAGGCCGGGCTCGCGGTGGTGACCGTCGCCGACTCCGCGTTCGCGCCCGTGGCCAAGTGCTCCGACCTGCTGCTGCCGGCCGCCGTCGGCACCGGCCTCGCCTTCGACACGGCGTGCGCCCCGATGCTGCTCGGCCGGGTGCTCCTGGAGGCGATGTGCGACGACCTGCCGGACGCGCAGGCACGGCTGGAGGAGTTCGACGCGCGGGCGGCGACACGGGGCTTGTTCGTGGAGTAGGACGTAGACCGGAAGCCTTTCTCGGGGCCGTGCTGGTCCGGGCTGGGCCGGAGCGGGGCAGGGCGGGGCTTCTCAGATTCGTCTCACGTTTCCTCGCTAGCCTGCGCGCCCGAGACGCTGTGGCCGAAGCGAGGAGGCGGAACGTGGCGCGCGGAGGACAGGGACTGGCTCGGGTGGCCGTCGTGGTGAGGGCCGGGGCCGCCCCGTTGTGGTGGTGCGGAGTGTTCGCGGCGGGCGTCGGCGTCCTGCCGCCGGGGCTGACCGGGCGCCGGATCGGTGTACTGGCCGGGGCCGCGTCGTTCATCGTCGCGGCCGCCGTGGTGGCCTGCCGGCGGCGCAGGCGGTACGCGGCGCTCGCCGGCAGTGCCGCACACGCGGGCAAGCACGACATGCTCCAGGACCGCGCGGTGACCGTGCGCAACTGGCGCCGCGGGCACCGCTGGTGGCTGCTCGCCGCGTTCGTCGCCGCTCTCGCCGGCGCCTTCGCCGTGCCCGCCGCCGGCGGCATGCTGCTCGCCGGGACCGGCGTCGGGCTGTGGCTGAAGGCGGGCTGGCTCGGGCGGCGCGAACGGACCGACGAGGCACTGTTGTGGGTGCGTGTCGACTGGCTCGGCCGGGGCGCCGGCGAACCGGCGGGCAAGCGCGTCAAGGCCTACCGCGCCACCGGCGTCGCGGCGGGCGACGCGGCCCCGGGCGGGGCGCGCCGCCGCACGGACGCGCTCGTCTAGCGCGTCGCCTCCACGGGAGGGTCACACCTCCAGTTCTGCCTCGATCTTCCTCAGCTGGTGGCGGGCCATCGCGAGGTTGGCCTGCTTGGCGTCCAGCACGAGGTAGAGGAAGAGGCCGTTGCCACTGCGTCCGGTGAGCAGCCGGATCAGGTGGTACTGGTTGGTCAGGGTGATCAGGATGTCCTCGATCTCCCCCTTGAGTCCGATGTGCTCCATGGCGCGGAGCTTGGCCCGTACGACATCGGTGTTGCCGGCGGCGGCGACCGTGAGGTCGAAGCTCTTGCTGCCGCCGATCGTGCCCAGCGCCATTCCGCTGTTGTAGTCGACGAGGGCGGCGCCGGTCGCGCCCTCGATTGAGGAGAGCGCCTCTTTCAGCGCGGTTTCGGTGTTCGCCATGACGGGGTGGGTCCTTTCAACTTTCCGTGGTGGTGCGCGCGTTCGCGGTGTTCGCGGTGGAACGTGGATTCGCGGGCGCGCGCCCGGTGCGGGTCCGCGCGGTGGCGGACTTGGCAGCGGTCTTGGAGGCGGCGGAGGCCGCCTTCGCGGCGGACTTGGCCGGGGCCTTGGCAGGCGTTTTCGGCGAGGTGGCCCGGGGTGCGGGTTCGGCGCGGGCGGCCGCGGCGTCCACCAGCTCGCCGATGCGGGTGCCCGCGCGGCGCCCTTCCAGGTGCAGGCGGCCGACGTTCACCTGGTCCAGGGCGAGCAGCGTCAGTACAGCCGAGGTGCCCGCCGCGTACGTCGCCACATAGCCGTGCACACCGCGCACGAGCAGCTCGCGGAAGTCCCCCTGCTCGGTGGCGTCGGTCATCCGCACGGCCACGCCCAGCGCGGCGGATGCGAGCGCGGCCAGCCGCTCCGGCTCGACGTCGGGGGTGTCCTGGGCGAGAACGAGACCGTCGACACCGGTGGCGAGCGCACCGGTCAACTGCGGCACGCGCGCCCTCAACCGGCGGAGTTCGTCGAGGACTTCGGCCTCGGCAGCCATCAGCAGTCTCCTCTCGGCACGCTGACGAAGCGCGCGGATCACAGGGCCTCCAGGGCGTCACGGAGCCGACGCAACAGGGCGACTTGGGGGTCGTCCGAGACACGGCCGGGCGGGGCGGCGGCGGATACGGCGGGATCGATGGGTACGGCAGCGGCGGCGCCGGTTGATGCGCTGGGCGCCCTCCTGGGTGTGAGCGCAGGCGGCCGTTGCTCGGGCACCCTGGGCTGCGTGGCCCGGGACGCCAGACGCGGCACCGCTGAGCCCTCGTGCGGGGCTGTGGGGGTGAGGCGGGCGGTGGGGGCCCTTCCGGGGGAGGGGGCGGCGCGGCGCGGGAGGTCGGGTGCCGGCGCGTTCGTGAGGCCGGACGTCGCGCGTGGTGCCGCGGTGTCCTCTCGTGGGGCTGTCGGGGCGGGCCCGGGGGCGGGGGCAGGGGGTCGCCGGTCGGGTGGCGTGGGTGCGGCCGGGTGGGACGCCGGGTGCGGTGCCGCTGCGGCCTCGTGCGGGGTGGTCGGGGCGGCCCCGGTGGCGCAGGCGGGGAGTGAGGGTTCGGGGGTGGGGGCAGAGGGCCGCCGGGCGGGTGGTGTGGGTGCGGCCGTGTGGGACACCTCGCGCAGCGCCGTTCGGGCCTGTGCCGAGATCGACGCGTCGAACTCCTCCCGGAGCGCGGCGGCATCCGGTCGCGGGGCCGTGGTGACGAGACCGGCGGCTGCCAGTCTGCGCAGGTCGACCAGGGTGTGGAAGGTGGGCCGGCCCAGGGCGCGGGCGATGTCCGCCGCCGTGCGTACTCCGTCCAGCCGGTCGAGGACGGCACGTTGGCGGGCCGTGACGGCCGGGGCGGCGCGACGCTCGGCCCGGACGAGCGGGGCGTCGTCCGTCGCCGCGTCGGGCCAGATACGCCGCAGCAGCTCACGGCGTCGCCGCGTCTCGCGCTGCACCGCGGCCACCGGCACCGGACGCACGGGGCCGAACCAGTGCGCCGCCCCGGTACGGAACCCGGCGGGCGTCCCGCTCGGGCCGAGCACGAAGTACACCGCGTCGTACAGCGCCCCCAGATGGCACAGCTCCAGCGCACCCAGGCCGATCCGGCCCTGCTCGACCAGGAACCGCCCCACCGCCCGCCGCTCCCCGGCCCGGTCGACCGCCTCCCGCCAGCCCTCCGCGTCCAGCGTGCCTCGCGCGGTGAGCAGTACGTCGAGGCCGGGCGCGGCGGGGCTCTCGGCGTGCACCACCTGACCGTCGCGGAGGTAGAGCGTGCCTCGCTCACGCACCAGGACACCGGTGGCGCGCTCGGCGGCGAGCCGGCCGAGGAGCGGGGCGAGCCCGCCGCGCGGGGCCGCGGCCCCCCGCCGTACGGGCAGCGGGGGCGGCGGAGGCGGCGCGGGTGTCCGTACGGGTGTCATTCGAGCACCAGCCGTCCGGCCATCTCGCCGAGCCGGATGCGGGCGAGTGCGAGGTTGCCGTCCGTGCGGGTCAGCCACAGGTGCAGGAACACACTGCTGTCGAAGCTCGTGGGCACGAACCGCAGCAGGTGGTAGCTGTCCCGGTTGCTGATGATCAGGTCCTCGACCGGGGGCTCCGCCGGGGACAGGCCGGGGCCGTCCGCCGCGGCGAACGCCCCGTGCTCGGCGGCGAGCCGGGCCAGCTCGGCGGCCTCGACCGCGGCCGTCTCGTGGTCGCCGCCCGGCGATTCCCCCACGGCGCCCAGCGCGAGCCCGCTGGTCCAGTCGACCACCGCGGCACCCCGCGCGCCGGGCAGCCGCATGGCCTCCAGCAGACACTCGTCGATTCCGGGCACCCCGGCTCCCCTCCCGCCTCGGGTACGGCTCAGTCACGGAGAAACTACGCAACGTGTGCACGAGGGGTGAGGGATCCGGCATTTCCCGGTGGAACATGCCCGACATCACTAAGGTAGGTCAACTGCCCACATTTTCATGTCAGTTGCCGCACCCGCGGCCGGGCGGGCCGAAGCGAGGCCGGCCGCAGGTCACATCGGCGGGACCAGCCCCGTCAGCGCGGCCGCATGCCCGCCGCCCGACTCCGCCACGATCTCCTGCACCGTCTGCGGTTTCCGTACGACCGCGAAGCGCGTGCCGCCCCGCCCGTCCGGGGCGAAGCCGTGAATGCCGGGGCGGACGAGGGAGTTGTAGGCGTAGTGGTGGGCGAAGTAGTACGCGCCGGTGTCCAGGGCGGCCGCGTAGTCGCCCTGTTCGAGGAGGGGGAGCGCGCGGCCCTCGGCGAGGAGGTCCCCGGCGAAGCAGGCGGGGCCCGCGATGTCCTGCACGACGTCGGGGCCTGCCTTGGGGTGCCCCTTCGCGTCGAACGCGGCGATGCGCAGCGGCCAGGACCCCGGCGCGTACACCGTGCGGGCCGCGATCTGCACGCCGGCGTGGGTGACCGCGACGGCCCGCCCCCCGGCGCTCTTCGCGTACTCGACGCGCGCCAGCACCGTCCCGTGCTTGGCGAGCAGTGACCGCCCGAACTCGGTGACCAGCCCGTACCGCCCGTCGAAGAGCCCCGGCACGACCTGCGCGAGCAGCCGGGCGTACTGCGCGTACGTCGGGGTCGTGGCGTCGGAGGTGAAGTTGACCGGCAGGCCGCCGCCGATGTCGATCGTGTCGATCTGCTGCCGCCCGATGCGCCGGTTGATCTCCTCGGCGAGGGCGTACGTCTCGGCGACCCCCTGCGTCATCAGCGAGAGCGGGATGCCCTGCGACCCGGAGTGCGCGTGCAGCCGGGTCAGCCAGGGCCGGTCGGTGTAGGCGCGCACGATCCACTCCCGGGCGCCCTCGTCGCGCAGCGCGACCCCGAACTTGGAGGTCGCCGTCGCCGTGGACAGCGCCTCGATGGAACCCCCGCCGACCTGCGGGTTCACCCGCAGTCCGAGCGGGGAGCGGGTGGTCGCGGACCGGACCAGGCCGTCGATGCGGGCCAGCTCCTGCGGGTTGTCCGCGTTGACGGCGATGCCCAGCGCCAGCGCCTCGCGCAGCTCGGCGAGGGTCTTGGCCGGCGAGTCGAGGACGGTGTGCGTGGGCGGCACTCCGGCGGCCCGGGCGAGGGCGAGCTCCCCGGGGCTCGCCACCTCGCAGCCGATGCCCTCCTCGTGCAGCAGCCGCAGTACGGGCACGAGCGGGGTCGCCTTCACGGCGAAGGCGTGCAGCACGGGCGTGCCGGGCGCGGTGACCGCCTCGAAGGCGGCGCGCAGGGCGGCCGCCGAGTCCCGGATGCCGGTGACGTCCAGGAGCGCGACGATGGGGGCGGCCGCCCCGAGAAGCCCCTGCTCCACCGCCGCCCGGACCGCTTCGTCGCGCCGCGCGACCCGCTCGGCGTCCCCCTCGACCTTCCCGCCCGCGTCTCCGGCCGCCCTGTCCGCCCCGTCGCCCACCGGTTCCCCCGTCGTGTCGATGTGTGCGCCCATCCATTCAGCCAAACACGCGTAGAGCGCCCCCGCCGACGTACGAACGTATTGACTAGCTCTATTCAAAGAGTCAGGATGTGAATATCCACTGCAACAGTCCGCACAGGAGGCAGACCATGTCAGGACCCCGCCCCGTACGAGCGCCGCGCGGTACGGAACTGAGCGCCCTGGGATGGCAGCAGGAAGCCGCCCTGCGGATGCTGCAGAACAACCTCGACCCCGAGGTCGCCGAGCACCCCGACAAGCTCGTCGTCTACGGCGGCACCGGCAAGGCCGCCCGCGACTGGCGCTCCTTCGACGCCATGGTCCGCACCCTGCGGACCCTCAAGCAGGACGAGACGATGCTCGTCCAGTCCGGCCGCCCCGTCGGCGTCATGCAGACCCACGAGTGGGCCCCGCGCGTCCTCATCGCCAACTCCAACCTCGTCGGCGACTGGGCCAACTGGGAGGAGTTCCGCCGCCTGGAGCAGCTCGGCCTCACCATGTACGGCCAGATGACCGCCGGGTCCTGGATCTACATCGGCACCCAGGGCATCCTCCAGGGCACCTACGAGACCTTCTCCGCCGTCGCCGCCAAGCTGCATTCAATTGGTAAAGGGGTCAACGGCACCCTCGCGGGCACCATCACCCTCACCGCCGGTCTCGGCGGCATGGGCGGCGCCCAGCCGCTCGCCGTCACCATGAACGACGGCGTCGCGATCTGCATCGACGTGGACCCGCGCGCCATCGAGCGGCGCATCGAGCACCGCTACCTCGACGTGAAGGCCGACAACCTGCGGCACGCGCTGCAACTGGCGGTCGAGGCCCGGGACGCCCGCAAGCCGCTCTCCATCGGCCTGCTCGGCAACGCGGCCGAACTGCTCCCGCAGATGCTCGCCGAGGGCGCCCCCATCGACATCGTCACCGACCAGACCTCGGCCCACGACCCCCTCGCCTACCTCCCCGTCGGTGTCGAGTTCGACGACATGGCCGACCTCGCCGCCAAGGACCCGGCGGGCTTCACCACCCGCGCCCGCGAGTCCATGGCCAAGCACGTCGAGGCCATGGTCGGCTTCATGGACGCCGGCGCGGAGGTCTTCGACTACGGCAACTCGATCCGCGGCGAGGCCCAGCTCGCCGGGTACGAGCGGGCGTTCGCCTTCCCCGGCTTCGTCCCCGCCTACATCCGCCCCCTCTTCTCCGAGGGCAAGGGCCCCTTCCGCTGGGCCGCCCTGTCCGGCGAGGCCTCCGACATCCACAAGACCGACAAGGCGATCCTCGACCTCTTCCCGGAGAACGAGTCCCTGCACCGCTGGATCAAGATGGCCGGCGAACGCGTCCACTTCCAGGGCCTGCCCGCCCGCATCTGCTGGCTCGGCTACGGCGAGCGCGACAAGGCCGGCGAGCGCTTCAACGACATGGTGGCGTCCGGCGAACTGGCCGCCCCCCTGGCCATCGGCCGCGACCACCTCGACTCCGGCTCCGTCGCCTCCCCGTACCGCGAGACCGAGGCCATGCTCGACGGCTCCGACGCGATCGCCGACTGGCCGCTGCTCAACGCCATGGTGAACGTCGCCTCCGGCGCCTCCTGGGTCTCCATCCACCACGGCGGCGGCGTAGGCATGGGCCGCTCCATCCACGCCGGCCAGGTCTGCGTCGCCGACGGCACCGCGCTCGCCGGCGAGAAGCTGCGCCGCGTGCTCACCAACGACCCCGGCATGGGCGTCATCCGGCACGTCGACGCGGGCTACGACATCGCCGAGACCACCGCCGCCGAGCGCGGCGTGCGGATCCCGATGCGTGAGGGCGGCGACGCGTGACCTTCCACAGCATGTGGGCGGAGCTGCTGCCGATCGGCCGCAGTTCCGCCTCCGGCGGCTACCGCCGCTTCGCCTGGACCGGGGCCGACACCGAGTGCCGCACCTGGTTCCGGGAACAGGCCGAGTCCCGCGGCCTGACGTACGAACTGGACCGCAACGGCAACCAGTGGGCCTGGCTCGGCGACCCCACCGGCGGGGACGCCGTGGTCACCGGGTCGCACCTGGACTCCGTGCCCGACGGCGGCGCCTTCGACGGGCCCCTCGGAGTCGTCTCCTCCTTCGCCGCCCTCGACGAACTCCGGGCCAGGGGAGTCGAGTTCACCAAGCCCCTCGCCCTCGTCAACTTCGGCGACGAGGAGGGCGCCCGCTTCGGGCTCGCCTGCGTCGGCTCCCGGCTCGCCTCCGGGCAGCTCACCGTCGAGCAGGCGCACCGGCTGAAGGACGCCGACGGAATCAGCCTCCCGCAGGCCATGGACGCCGCCGGGTATGACGCGGGGGCCATCGGCCCGGACCCGGAGCGGCTCTCCCGCATCGGCGCCTTCGTCGAACTGCACGTCGAACAGGGCCGCGCCCTCGACCTCAGCGGTGACAGCGTCGGCATCGCGAGCGCCATCTGGCCGCACGGCCGCTGGCGCTTCGACTTCCGCGGCGAGGCCAACCATGCGGGCACGACCCGGCTGGCCGACCGCCGCGACCCGATGCTGTCGTACGCCGAGACGGTCCTGGCCGCCCGGCAGGAGGCCCAGCTCGCGGGCGCCGTAGCCACCTTCGGCAAGATCGCGGTCGAGCCGAACGGGGTGAACGCCATCCCCTCCCTGGTTCGCGGCTGGCTCGACTCCCGCGCCGCCGACCAGCCGACCCTCGACACCGTCGTCAGCGGCGTCGAGAAGGCGGCCCGCCAGTACGCGGAGGCGCACGGCATCGAACTCGACGTCGTCCGCGAGTCGTTCACCCCCGTCGTCGAGTTCGACCACGCCCTGCGCGACGAGCTCGGCCGTCTCCTCGGCAAGGGGACGGACCTGAAGGTCCCGGTCCTCGGAACCGGCGCCGGACACGACGCCGGAATCCTCTCCGGGACCGTCCCGACCGCCATGCTGTTCGTACGCAACCCCACGGGTGTCTCGCACTCCCCGGCCGAGTACGCCGCCGAGGACGACTGCGTGGCCGGGGTGACCGCACTCGCCGACGTACTCGAAGGGCTGGCCTGCAGGTGACGCAGACGACGTACTGGCTGGAGCACGCCTGGCTCGACACCCACGTCGAGCCGGGCGTGGCCCTCACGGTGTCCACCAACGGCTCCGCCGCGGGGTCGGACGGCCGCATCACCGCTGTCAGCACCGGCGTCGACACCCCGCCGCCCGGCGCCGAGATCCTGCGCGGCCTCACCCTGCCCGGGCTCGCGAACGCCCACTCGCACGCCTTCCACCGCGCCCTGCGCGGCACCGTCCAGGTCGGCTCCGGCACGTTCTGGACGTGGCGCGAGGTCATGTACTCCGTCGCCGACCGGCTCACCCCGGAGACCTACCGCGCACTCGCCCGCGCCGTGTACGCCGAGATGGCGCTCGCCGGCATCACCGCGGTCGGCGAGTTCCACTACGTGCACCACACCCCCGACGGCACCCCGTACGCCGACCCCAACGCCATGGGCGAGGCGCTGATCGAGGCCGCCGCCGACGCCGGGATCCGCATCACCCTCCTCGACACGGCGTATCTCTCGGCCGGCTTCGGACAGGCTCCGAACCGGCACCAGCTGCGCTTCTCCGACGGCACGGCGGAGGCGTGGGCGGAACGCTGTTCAGTTCTCAAGGACCGTGATCACGCGCGGATCGGTGCCGCCATCCACTCCGTACGGGCCGTACCCGCCGGACAGTTGGCGACGGTGGCGCGCTGGGCCGAGGAGCGGCGGGCCCCGCTCCATGTGCATCTGTCGGAGCAGACGGCGGAGAACGACGCCTGTCTGGCGGCGCACGGCCGCACCCCCACGCGGCTGCTCGCCGACCACGGCGTCCTCGGCCCGCGCACCACCGGCGTCCACAACACGCATCTCACCGACGAGGACATCGCCCTGCTCGGCGGCTCCTCGACCGGCACCTGCATGTGCCCGACGACCGAACGGGATCTCGCCGACGGCATCGGCCCGGCCCTCACCCTCCAGCGCGCCGGCTCCCCGCTCTCCCTCGGCTCGGACAGCCACGCCGTGATCGACCTCCTCGAAGAGGCCCGCGCCATGGAGCTGAACGAGCGGCTGCGCTCCCGCACCCGGGGTCACTGGACGGCGGCGGCCCTCCTGCGCGCGGCCTCCGCCGACGGCCACGCGGCCCTCGGCTGGGACGACGCGGGCGACCTCGAAGAGGGCGCGCTCGCCGACTTCACC
Organism: Streptomyces sp. SAS_270; assembly: GCF_052543295.1. NCBI lineage: Bacteria > Bacillati > Actinomycetota > Actinomycetes > Kitasatosporales > Streptomycetaceae > Streptomyces > Streptomyces sp. SAS_270. The sequence continues at coordinate 68,866 of NZ_JBMNDS010000020.1, read as the reverse complement.
ACGATCGCCCTCGACTCGGTCAGAACGGCCGGACCACTGCCACGGCTCGGCGCCGAGACCGCCGTATTCGCCGCGACCGCAGCGGACGTGCGCCATACGGTCGTGGGCGGCCGGCACGTCGTACGGGACGGGGCGCACACGCTCGTACCGGACGTGCCGTCAGCGCTCGCGGCCGCCGTCGACGCCCTGCGCGGCTGACCCCCGTCCACCGGCCCACAGCGAACAAGGACGCCATGACCACCGTCATCACCAACATCGCCAACCTGGTCACCAACGATCCCTCCCTCGGGTGGGGGTCCCCCCGCTCGAGCAAATTCGAGAGTGGGGGAGGGTCCCCGCTCGGTCTGATCCAGGACGCGGCCGTCGTCATCGAGGGCGACCGCGTCGTGTGGACCGGTGAATCAAGCAAAGCACCCGCCACTGACAACCGGGTCGACGCCGGTGGCAGGGCCGTGATCCCGGGCTTCGTGGACTCCCACTCCCATCTGGTCTTCGCGGGTGACCGCACCCAGGAGTTCAACGCCCGTATGTCGGGCCGCTCCTACAGCGCGGGCGGCATCCGCACCACGGTCGCCGCGACCCGCGCCGCGAGCGACGAGCAGCTGGAGGCGAACCTCACCCGCTATCTGAGCGAGGCCCTCCGCCAGGGCACGACCACCTTCGAGACGAAGTCCGGCTACGGCCTGACCGTCGAGGACGAGGCCCGCGCCCTGCGCATCGCCGCCGCCCACACCGACGAGGTCACCTATCTCGGCGCGCACATCGTGTCCCCGGACTTCGCCGACGACCCGGCCGCGTACGTCGCCCTGGTGACCGGCGAGATGCTCGACGCCTGCGCGCCGTACGCCCGTTGGATCGACGTCTTCTGCGAGAAGGGCGCCTTCGACGGCGACCAGGCGCGGGCGATCCTCACCGCGGGCAAGGCCAAGGGCCTGCACCCGCGCATCCACGCCAACCAGCTCTCCCACGGCCCCGGCGTCCAGCTCGCGGTCGAGCTGGACGCGGCCTCCGCCGACCACTGCACCCACCTCACGGACGCCGACGTCGACGCCCTCGCCCACAGCGCAACGGTCGCCACCCTGCTCCCTGGCGCGGAATTCTCCACCCGCGCCCAGTGGCCCGACGCCCGCCGCCTCCTCGACGCGGGCGCGACCGTCGCCCTGTCCACCGACTGCAACCCGGGCTCGTCGTTCACGTCCTCCGTCCCCTTCTGCATCGCCCTCGCGGTACGGGACATGGGGATGACCCCGGACGAGGCGCTGTGGTCGGCGACGGCGGGCGGTGCGGCGGCCCTGCGCCGTGACGACATCGGCCGCCTCACCCCGGGCGCGTACGCGGACCTGGCCGTCCTCGACGCGCCGAGCCACGTCCACCTGGCCTACCGGCCGGGCGTACCGCTCGTGTCGGAGGTCTGGCGACGCGGAACGCCGGTCAGTCAGCCGTCGAACCCGCCCGCCACCGCTGGTCGTCACGCCCCTGATCCCAGGTGAGCATCAACCCGTAGCCGTACGGGGTGACCGCGTGGTCCGGAGCGATGGCCGGGCGGATCACGCCGTCACCGTCCACGGTGAAGCGCAGGTTCATGCCGTTGCCGCCGTAGACCGACCGGCACTCCCAGATGCCGACGCCCCGGTCGGTGGAGCCGCGGCTGTCCAGGCAGAAGTCGGGGTCGGCGTACGACTGGAGGACACCGCGGCCGCTGTCGACGCGCCACATCTGGGTGCGGGACGAGGAGCAGCGGGCCGTGATGACGTCCGTGCCGAGTTCCATGTCGCCGTCGCGGATGTCCAGGCACAGTCCCGAGTCGGCGTTGACGACCTGGGCGTAGGTGCCGTCCGGCGGGTGCGCGGCGGTGCGGGTCGGCGACGGTTTCGGTTTGGGCTCGGGTCTCGCCTTCGTCGGTGTGGCGCTCGGCTTCTTCGACGGCTTCGAACGGTGCGTGGGCTTCGGCGACTTGGAGGCACGGGACGGCGACGGGGTGACGGAGACCGTCGCGGTCACCGTCACCGCCGGCGGCGCCTGCGGAGTGCGCACCGTGCCCGCCGTCCGCTGGGGCTGCGAGCCGTCCGACGACACCAGGAACAGCACGAGCGGCGCCAGCGCGACGCCCAGCGCGACCGACACGAGCACCAGCCGCCGAGTCGGCAACCAGGCCCACCCGGACCGCGCCGCCCGCCGGGTGCGACCGGCCGCCCGGACCTGTGCGGTCCGCGTCTCGGCGAAACCCCCGGGAACGTACGCGGCGCCGCCCCACGGCAGCAGGCCCTCGGCCAGTGCCGTGCGCGGGGTGTCCCGCAGGGCGGTCAACTCCTCGTGCGCGGCGGCGCAGTGCTCGCAGTGCGTCATGTGGGCGTGCAGATCGGGGCTGTAGCGCGGGTTCTCGGGGTGGACCGCTTCCTCGATCAGCCGCCGGAAGTCCTGGCAGCGGGGGTTGCCGGAGCGGGCGAGACGGGACTTCAGGCACGTCTGGCGCAGCGCCTGGAAGGCCGGCTGCTTCCCGTACGCCACGTCCTGCGGTGTGACGCCCAGGAGCGGGGCCACCACGTCGTCGGGCACCTCCTCCACGACCCCGTACCAGATGAGGGCCTGGACGCGGGGCGGCAGGGACTGGAAGGCCTCCAGCATCGGCGCAGGCGGCAGACCGGCGGAGCCGCACCGGTGCAGCAGGGAGAGCAGGCCCGCTTCGAGCCGGCCGCCGCGCTCGTCCGCGGTCCAGGTGGCGGCCACCCGCCCGCTCAGCAGCAGGAGTTGGTGGCGCCAGGGCCCCGGCGGGTCGATGCCGCGCGCCGTGTCGCGGGCCGCCAGGGCGAATGCCTGCGCCGTGAGCTGCCGTGCCGCGTCCTCGCTCACCGTGCACAGCCGGGCGTACGCGAGGACCGCGGGCCGGTGGCGGGCGCGCAGTTCGCGCAGCGCCGGATACGCCTGCGCGGTTTCGGCGCGCAGCAGGTCGGTCAGCCGCGCGTCGGGCACCGACGTGAGCGGTCCACCCCCGGCCTCGGCATCGTCGTCGTCACCGTCGGTCCGGCCGGCCCGAGCCATCCCGCTGCCTCCTCGCACCCCTTGCTCCGCCCCGCCGGTACGACTCCTGGGCATGTGGACATGCCTACCGGCGGGTAGTGGGGGGACCATAGTGAGGGAACAGGATTCGTGGGGATAGAGGGTTTCCGCGGGTAACCGGGGCCGCTGCCAAGCTGTGACTACACCCGGGGACCGGGGCAGCGCCCGGACAGCGACTGCGCCCGGCACCCGAGGAGTTGGGTGCCGGGCGCGGACGGGCGGCCTGTGTTCCTGGAGGACGCTCACTCCTCCAGCGTCAGCCCCTTGCGCAGCCGAACCAGCGTGCGCGACAGCAGCCGGGAGACATGCATCTGGGAGATGCCGAGTTCGTCGCCGATCTCCGACTGGGTCAGGCCCGCGACGAAGCGCAGCGAGAGGATCTTGCGGTCGCGCGGCGGGAGTTCGGCTATCAGCGGCTTGAGGGACTCCACGTACTCGATGCCCTCGAGGCCGTGGTCCTCGTAGCCGATGCGGTCCGCGAGCGCGCCCTCGGAGTCGTCCTCCTCGGGCTGGGCGTCCAGCGAACTGGCCGTGTAGGCGTTCGAGGCGGCCATGCCCTCGACGATCTCGTCCTTGCTCAGCCCGAGGCGTTCCGCCAGCTCTCCCACCGTCGGGGCGCGATCGAGCTGCTGGGCGAGTTCGTCACCCGCCTTGGCCAGGTCGAGACGGAGTTCCTGGAGCCTGCGCGGGACGCGGACCGACCAGCTGGTGTCGCGGAAGAAGCGCTTGATCTCGCCGACGATGGTGGGCATCGCGAAGGTGGGGAACTCGACGCCGCGGCTCAGCTCGAAGCGGTCGATCGCCTTGATCAGGCCTATGGTGCCGACCTGGATGATGTCCTCCATGGGCTCGCTGCGGGAGCGGAACCGGGAGGCGGCGAACTTGACGAGGGCGAGGTTGAGTTCGACCAGGGTGTTGCGAACGTACGAGTAGTCGTGCGTGCCCTCTTCGAGGGACTCCAGTCGCTCGAAGAGCGTCTTGGACAGGGCCCGTGCGTCCACCGGCCCCACCTCGTCGAAAGGCGGGATCTCTGGAAGTCCGTCGAGCCCGTGAAGTGCGTCGAGCGCGGCGTCGGTTGAGACGGGCTCGGGGGCCGGGTGTTCCAGGGGGGATGTCGACGTCGCCCTCTGGGTATGCGATTCGTCGAGCCGGGGTGACATGATGTCCTCCATCGTTCTCGGCATATGGCCGCCGATGCCAATACGTGCACTGCGGTGTGCGGCGCCTCCAAAGCCGGCCGTGTCGGTTAGGTGTCTCTACTAGCCCTACCCGCTTTCGCGAGGTTGCCGCAAGTGCGATCTGATGCTAAATGTCCACTTTATGGTGGTTGTTCAGGTGTCGGAGGTTGTGAGGAAGGCGTAGTGTTCGAGGGCGTAAATCAGCAGTCGCGACGCTCGGGAGAGAGACGGCATGGACCGCGGGACGGTCGGCAGCGCACAGTCGGGCCGGCTTCTGGTCGAGGTGCGGGAAGAGGGCTCAAGCGCCGTCGTGACCCCGGCGGGTGAGTTGGATCACTACACGGCGGATTTGTTGCGTGAGCCACTCGAGGACTGCCTCGAAAAGGGGTTCGCGCGCCTGGTCGTCGACTGCGCGCGCCTGGAGTTCTGTGACTCCACCGGGCTCAACGTGCTCCTCGGTGCCCGGCTGAAGGCCGAGGCCGCGGGGGGCGGGGTCCATCTGGCGGCGATGCTGCCCGTGGTGGCCCGGGTCTTCGAGATCACCGGGGCGGACGCCGTGTTCACGGTGCACGAGACGCTCGAAGCGGCGCTGCAGGAGTAGCGGGGCGTGGGTGGCGGCCGACCGGTCCCCGCCGACGACGCGCTCCGCGCACCGCTCGGTGACGACTCCGTAACCCCTGTCACAGGTTCCTGCCGAATAAGTGGGTGTTCTGACGGTTCGGTCGGGCAGGAGACATCCTGAATATGTCAGCACCAGGGCACCGCGCTGTGGCTCTTCGCCCCGGACGAGTAGAAGTGAAGAACGTGTGAAGTACTGAGCACTGAAGCTACGACATTACGAATTTACTGAGACTTGAATCGTGAACCGGTGAATCGGTGAGGTGAAGCGCTGATGAGCACCACCCGGCCTTACTCGCCGGGCGACCGCGGCCCGGAGTCGGGCGACGGCGGCGCTTCGGGGGTGGACGGCGCTTCGGGAGCGCCCGTGGACGGTGCGGCCGTGCCCGCGGTGGAAGGTGCCGCCGCGCGCCCCGCCGCCGGCCATGCCCGTCGGCTGAGCTTCGCCGGTGAGAGCGGTGTGGTTCCGCTCGCCCGCGACTTCGCCCGCCAGGCGCTGTACGCGTGGGGCTGGCTGCCCGCCGCGAACGCCGACCAGCGGGCCGCCGCCGAGGACGTCCTGCTGGTCGTCTCCGAGCTGGTCACCAACGCCTGTCTGCACGCCGAGGGCCCGGACGAGCTCCGGATCGCCTGCGACAACAAGGTGCTGCGCATCGAGGTCTCCGACCGGGGCGCCGGCCAGCCCGCCCCGCGCACTCCGCACCGCGCCGGACGCCCCGGCGGCCACGGCATGTTCATCGTGCAGCGGCTGTGCCTGGACTGGGGCGTCGTGCGGGTCCCCGGCGTCGCCGGCAAGACCGTATGGGCCGAGGTCGGGGCACCCGCCTGACCCCCGTACGGCCCCCACCACAACCCTCATCTCCGGTTACCCAGGGTTCGGTCTCCACCCGAACCCCTTTTCGTGCGCGTCGGATCACCACACATCCGGCGCGCACTTTGTCTTCCCTCGGCAAGGCCCCGGGCGTACCTTGACGGCCGATCTGATGTTCCGTCAGGAATGAGGCCCCGAGGTGTCGTACCGGACGTACCAGAAACGAACCGCCGCGCTCGCGCTCGGCGCGGCCCTGGCCGGCTCGGCGGTGCTGATGGCCGCCCCCGCAGCCCAGGCCGCCGTCGTGAACGTCAACTACCAGTGCAAGACGCCGATCGGGGACAAGAGCGCCGTCTCGCCCATCGACATCAAGAGCGTCAAGAGCGGCAGCGCCTACAAGCTCACGATGTCCTGGCAGAAGGGCGTCTCCTCCAGCCCGGTGGAGCTGGGCAAGGGCGCGATGAGCCCGAGCGCGGTCATCAAGCTGGGCGGCGCGGACGCAGGCACGGTGGCGGTGACGGGACCCGCCAACGCGGCGGCGATCCCGGCCAACACCCCCATCAAAATCAGCGACTTGAGCGGCACGTACACACCGAAGAAGAGCGGCAGCGTCACCTTCACCGCGGGCGTGCTCACCATCAAGGCGCTCGGCACGACCACCACGTGCACACCCACCAACAGCCCCAAGCCGTCGCTGACCCTCGACGTCAAGGCCGCGGGCGGCGGCTCGGGAACCGGCGGCACGCAGTCCGGCCCGGACTCCGGCAACTCGCTCCCGCAGACCGGCCCCGAGGACTCGGCGATAGCGCTCGGCACGCTCGGCGGCACGGTGCTGCTCGCGGGCGCGGCCGGCGCGCTGTGGCTGACCCGAAGGAACCAGCACCGGGCGGTACGCCGCTGACGCGGGCGCTTCCCGTACGCGCACGAGTCCAGCACCAGGAGCCGCCGATGCCGTCCGCCCTCTCCGCCGCCCGCGTACTGGGCCTGACCTTGGTGTTGCTGAGCACGGCACCGGTGGCCGCGGCCGATGACGACACCTGGACCGTCGTGCCGTCCGGCGACGGGCGGCCGTACTTCTACGCGGAGGGCGCGCCCGGCACGGTGCTGCAGGACACGGTGTCCGTGCGCAACCCGGGCAGCACTCCGCTGACCGTACGGCTGCGCGGCGCCGACGCCGACAACACGGCCGACGGCGGCTTCACCGTGCGCAGGCGGGCGACGGACACGGGGGCGTGGATCGGCTTCGCGCGGCGGACGGCGGAGGGACGCCGGGTGCCGGTGAGCGCGGTCTCCGTGCGGGTGCCCGCGCACACCCGCGCCGACGTGCCCTTCACCGTGAGCGTGCCGGCGGGCGCGGCGCCGGGTGACCACCCCGGCGCGATCGTGGCGAGCGGCGGCGGCCGGTCCGCCGCCGTCCGCGTCCAGCTGCGGGTCGGCGGCCCGACGCTGTCCGCGCTCACCGTCGAACACGTCACCGTCGGCGGCGGGCGCATCTCCTACGAACTGGTCAACCGCGGCACCACCGTGCTGACACCGAGGCTCGCGGTGCGCGCCGACGGCGTCTTCGGCCGGGTCCTGGACCGCACCCCGCGCACCCTGCCCCTCGAACTGCTCCCGGGCCGCCGCGTCACGCTCACCGAGCCATGGCCCCACGCCCCCGCGCTGGACCTGGTCGACGTACGGCTGACGGTCACGGCGGCGGGCGGCGCGCGCGACGAGGCGGACGCGTCGGTGCGGTTCGTGTCGTGGGGAGCGGTGGCGGAAGGCGCGGGGGGCCCGGCGGCGCTCGGCGCACTCGTGTGCGGTGTCGTACGGCATCGCGTACGGCGTCGGCGGCGCCGCACGGCCGACGGCGGGACCGGTGAAGAGCCGTGCAGGGAAGTCGAGTTGACGGGAGCGGTGTCGTGAGGGTGAGCGTCGTCGTGAACTTCGGGGGGCGCCGGGGGCGGATACCGGCGCTGCTGACCGTCCTCGTGCTCGCACTTGTCGCGTTCCTGGCTGCCGCGGCGCCGGTGCACGCGGCGGACAAACCGGTCGTGAAACTCTCCAAGTCGCAGGCGGGGACGGGCGGTTCGATCACCGTCACCGGCAGCGGATGGCGGCCGAAGGCGCTGCTGATGATGCTGATCTGCGGTCAGTCCGTGCCCTCCCGGGGGGTGATCGGCGGCACCAACTCGTGCGCCAACGCGGACGGCCGGGCCGTCACCACCGACGCGAAAGGGAAGTTCAGCAAGGAGCTGCCGGTCGCCGAGCCACCGAAGCCCTGCCCCTGCGTGGTGCACGTCGCCACCGTCACGGGGGAGAAGGCGCAGGCGGACGCCATCTTCATGGTCGCCGGGCACTCGGTGGAGTCGCTGCCGCCGGAGGAGGCCGGCGGGCGCCTGTCGGTGCTCACCGACACCCGGCTCGACGGCTCCGGCGGCCTTCTCACCTGGTTCGGCTCGCCGCCCGCCCGGGAGCTCGTCTTCACCGTCGGCAACACCGGCACCGCCGCCATCAAGAACCCGGTCTTCCAGGTCGGCACCTCCCACGGTGTGTTCGCGCCGCAGTGGGAGGAACAGCAGTGGCGCGGCACGATCGGCCCCGGCAAGAAGGCGCGGATCACCCTCCCGGTCGAGCTGTCGGCCGGGGCGCACGGCGACTACACCGTCTCGCTGAAGTACGCCGGAAAGGTTCTCGCCGAGCAGCCGTGGGGCGTGGGCCGGCCCTGGGGCGTCACCCTCTTCTGGATCCTGGTCGGCGTGGTCGTACCGGCGGCGTTGTTCCGGATCGGGATGGCCGTGGTGGACCGGATCCGGCCGCGCACGTCGGCCGGGCGGCGGCGTTTCGGCTTCGGCACGGGCGCCCTCGGCGGCCGGGCGGGCCGCAGCGGCCCTGCGGGCCCTGGGGGCCGGCACCGGGGCCTGGGCCTCGGCCTGCCCGAACTCGCCTCGCGCATGCCCAAGTTGCACGCACCCGCCGCCCGGTCCTCCTCCTCCGCACCCGCCGCGACCCCTACGACTCCGGCCCTGCCGTGGTTCACCCCGGACACCGATCCGGGGACCACGGCGACCGGTCAGCTCTCCGCACCGCACGACAACAGCCCTACGGCTCAGCCGAGCCGTACGGGACGGACGAGTCGGACCAGAGAGGGAAACACGTGAGCAAGCCGAAGAGAGCGAGCGCGGCCGGGGTCGCGCTCATGCTCGGCGGTGCGGGCATCCTGCTGGGAGTGGCCGCGGCCCCCGCCCAGGCCGCCGAAGTGTCGTACGCCACCAAGTGCGTTCCGCCCGCGGCCTCCGGCCTGGACCCCGTCGAGGGCACCACGAAGGTGGAGATCACGGCGCCTGCCACGGCGAAGGTCGGTGACACGGTCGACGTGGTGTGGAAGTTCGTCCAGGCCGCCTCGAAGAACCCCGACCTCATCGACCTGCCGAAGGACTCGGTCCAGCCGAGCGGCACCCTCAAGGCGTCCGGCGCGCAGACCACCGCCGTTCCCGTGCAGGGGCCGCGCAAGAACCCGGCCATCCCCAAGGGCGGCGCCATGGTGCTGTCCGACATGAAGGGCACGCTGAAGCTGACGGCGCCGGGCGAGGTGACGCTCACCCCCGACGCGTACTCCATCAACGCCTACAGCACGGACACCAAGTGCGCGCCGACCGAGACGGTGAAGTCGGCGGCGACCATCAAGGTGACGGAGGGCGGCGGGAGTTCGCCGACCACGTCACCGGATCCGTCCGCCTCCGTGACGTCCTCCGCCTCCGCCTCGCAGTCGGCGACCGGCACTCCGAGCGACTCCGCCGGTGCGAGCCAGGGCAGCGACACGGGCGGCTCGTCGGGCGGTGACGACGGCGGGCAGAGCGACTTCCCGGGCAAGGAGGTCTCCGTCCCGTACGCGTGCAAGACGCCCATCGGGGACAAGGACGCCACCTCACCCGTGCAGATCAACGCCAAGAAGAACGGCGGGAGTTACGGCCTCACGGTCCAGTTCAAGAAGTCGGTGATGGACAGCCCCGCGACGATCCCGGCGGGCTCGGTCAAGCCCTCGATGGAGGTCACCCTCGGCGGCGCCGACAAGGGCACCGTGCACGTCGAGGGCCCGGCCAACGCCAAGGAGATCAAGTCGGGCGACCCGATCGAGATCCCGGACCTCAAGGGCACCTACAAGCCGGGCGGGAGCGGTGAATCCACCCTGTCCCCGGGTGTGCTGATCATCGACGCCCTCGGCACCACGACCACCTGCACCCCGACCACCAGGCTGGTCTCCCTCACCCTGGACACCACCGAGCAGGCGAGCGGCGCCTCGGGCGGCGGCTCGTCCTCCGGCAGCGGCGGTACGTCCTCCGGCGGCAGCGGCGGCCTCGCCGAGACCGGCTCCGACAGCCACGGGACGCTCAAGGCACTCGGCCTGATCGCGGGCACGGTGACCCTGCTGGGCGGCGCGGTGTTCACGTTCATGCCGGGGCGGCGCATGCGCTGAACGCACGGAGGGCCCCCGCACCGACAGCGGTGCGGGGGCCCTGCGCAGGAGTCGAAAGACCGTCAGGCGCGCCTCAGTGGACGTCGCCCATCAGTTCCTTGACCTTCTTGCGGTACATCCACACCGCGACACCGGCGATCACGGCGAGCGTGGCCTCCAGGGCGACGATGCCCGTCTTGTTGAGGTCGACCTCGGCGATGGAGAGCAGGCCCGTCGTGGCGTCACCGGCGGTGACGGCCAGGAACCAGACACCCATCATCTGGGAGGCGTACTTCGCGGGAGCCATCTTCGTCGTGACCGACAGACCCACCGGGGAGACGGTCAGCTCACCGACGGTCTGCACGAAGTAGATCGCGACGAGCCACATCGCGGCGGCCTTCTCACCGTTGTCGGCGATCGCCAGCGGCGCGAGGAAGAGGAAGAAGGACGCACCGATCAGGATCAGACCGGAGGCGAACTTCACCGCCGTGCTCGGCTCCTTGCCGCGCCGGTTCAGCGCCAGCCACGCCCAGGCGAACAGCGGGGCGAGCGCCATGATCATGACCGGGTTGACGGACTGGTACCAGGAGACCGGGAACTCCCAGCCGAAGACGGTGTTCTCGGCGGAGGAGTCGGCGAAGATCGACAGGGTCGAGCCGCCCTGGTCGTAGATCATCCAGAAGACGGCCGCGGCGACGAAGAACCAGATGTACGCGGACATCCTCGACTGCTCGACGCGGTCGAGGTCCTTGTCGCGCTTGATGCGGCCGATGACCATGATCGGGATGATCAGGCCGGCGAGGGTGATCGGGACCAGCAGCCAGTTCAGCGTGTAGTGGCCGGAGAAGCCGACGATCGCGTAGAAGACGACGGCGACGGCGGCCCACATCGCGGACTTGCGCAGCGTGGCGGCCTTCTCCTCGTCGGACAGGCGCGTGGGGACCTCGCTGGAGCGGGCGCTGAGGTGGCGGCTGCCGAGCAGGTACTGGGCGAGGCCCAGGGCCATGCCGAGTGCGGCGAGCGCGAAGCCGAGGTGCCAGTTGACCTTCTCGCCGATGGTGCCGATCGTCAGCGGAGCGGCGAAGGCGCCGAGGTTGATGCCGATGTAGAAGACCGTGAAGCCACCGTCGCGGCGCGGGTCGTCCGGGCCGTCGTAGAGGTGGCCGACCATCGTGGAGATGTTGGCCTTCAGCAGACCGGAACCGATCGCGACGAGGCCGAGGCCCGCGTAGAAGGTGCCGGAGGAGGGCAGGGCCAGTGTGAGGTGGCCCAGCATGATGATCAGGCCCGCGACGGCGACCGTCTTGCGGGGGCCGAGCACGCGGTCGGCGAACCAGCCGCCGGGGAGGGCGAGCAGGTACACCAGCGACAGGTACACCGAGTAGATGGCGGTCGCGGTGGCCGCGCTGAGGTGCAGGCCCCCCGGTGCCACGAGGTACAGCGGGAGCAGAGCCTTCATGCCGTAGTAGGAGAAACGCTCCCACATCTCGGTCATGAAGAGAGTGGCCAGTCCGCGGGGGTGGCCGAAGAAGGTCTTCTCGGATCCGGGGGTGCCCGGGGTGACCGAGTCCTTCGTCAGGCTGGACGCCATGGTCGTTCCTTGCTGGTTCGGGACGCGCGGCATGAGCGTTGCGCGCCCGGTGGGGCGGCCGGCACCGGCGGGGTTCGACCGTCCACCCCACGCCCACGGGGAGTCCGCTCCGGGTTGCGAAGCGGTGGACGGCGACCACCGGGATCCACGCCCCTCGCACGTTCAGCGCGCTCGGGGCCCGGCCACAGGTCATTCCTTTCAAGGCCGGCAACAGCCGACCCGCACACAAAAGAGACCTTCAGCGTCAAGTGCCCGCCAAAGGTCCCCGGTGTTGCTACAGGCGTTTGGGTCACCATACGGCACGACACTGCCGGATATGGAAGGACTTGAGATATGGATCACAGGCGATCATGGAACCGCGGACATGCATTCGAAGGCGTTCAGTGAGATCGCATCCCACAGCCGCAGGTTCGAACGTCGGAACCGGAAACTCCGTTTCGCCCGGGCATTCTCGCAGACCCAGGTAAGAATCACGGTCGACGATCACACCCCGGCTCCTGTCCAGGGCGGTCTACCATCAGCTCATGACCCGTGTACTGCTCGCCGAGGACGACGCGTCCATCTCGGAGCCGCTGGCCCGCGCCCTGCGCCGGGAAGGTTACGAGGTCGAGGTGCGCGAAGACGGACCCACCGCGCTCGACGCCGGCATGCAGGGCGGCATCGATCTGGTCGTCCTGGACCTCGGTCTGCCCGGCATGGACGGCCTTGAGGTCGCCCGCCGCCTGCGCGCCGAAGGCCACACCGTGCCCGTCCTCATCCTGACCGCGCGCGCCGACGAGGTGGACACCGTCGTCGGCCTCGACGCGGGCGCCGACGACTACGTCACCAAGCCCTTCCGGCTCGCCGAACTGCTCGCCCGTGTCCGGGCCCTGCTCCGGCGCGGCGCCGCCGAGCCCCAGCAGCCGCCCGCCACGCACGGCGTACGGATCGACGTCGAGTCGCACCGCGCCTGGATGGGCGACGAGGAACTCCAGCTCACCGCCAAGGAGTTCGACCTGCTGCGGGTGCTGGTGCGCGACGCGGGCCGGGTCGTCACCCGCGACCAGCTCATGCGCGAGGTCTGGGACACCACATGGTGGTCGTCCACCAAGACCCTCGACATGCACATCTCCTGGCTGCGCAAGAAGCTCGGCGACGACGCGGCGAACCCCCGCTACATCGCGACGGTACGGGGCGTCGGCTTCCGCTTCGAGAAGAGCTGACCGGCACCGCACCGCCGGGTCCGCCCGAGTTTCCGTACAGGTAAGAGGACATGCGCCGTCGACTGATCCAGTCCACGCTCGCCGTGGTGCTCGTGGTGATCGCCGTCTTCGGCGTCTCCCTCGTCATCGTCGAGACCCGCACGATCGGCAACAGCGCCCAGGAGCGGGTGGACTCCGAGGCGCAGAAGCTGGCGAGCATCGTGGACAGCCGGCTCATCGGCGACGCGCACGTCAGCCGGGAGATCCTCAAGTCCCAGGTCACGGGCCAGCGGTACGCGATGATCCGGATCCCGGGCAAGGACCCCATCGAGGTCGGCACCAAGCCCGGCGGCGACGTCATCCACTCCACGGTCAAGGGCGAGGAGGGCGAGACGGTCACCGTCCAGGAGCCGCGCTCGTCGGTGACCCGGGAAGTCGGCCGTACGCTGCTGATCATCGGCGCGGTCGCGCTGCTCGCCATCGTCGCCGCCGTCCTCCTCGCGGTCCGCCAGGCCAACCGCCTCGCCTCCCCGCTCACCGACCTCGCCGAGACCGCGGAACGGCTCGGCTCCGGCGACCCCCGGCCGCGCCACAAGCGGTACGGCGTCCCCGAGCTCGACCGTGTCGCGGACGTCCTCGACGGCAGCGCGGAACGGATCGCGCGCATGCTCACCGCCGAGCGCCGCCTCGCCGCCGACGCCTCCCACCAGCTCCGTACGCCGCTGACGGCCCTGTCCATGCGCCTGGAGGAGATCACCCTCACCGACGACCCGGACACGGTGAAGGAGGAGGCGACCATCGCGCTGACGCAGGTCGAGCGGCTCACGGACGTCGTGGAGCGGCTGCTCACCAACTCGCGCGACCCGCGCACGGGCTCCGCGGTCACCTTCGACCTGGACGAGGTCATCAAGCAGCAGCTGGAGGAGTGGCGCCCGGCCTACCGCAGCGCGGGCCGCGCCATCGTCAGCTCGGGCAAGCGCCACCTGAGGGCCGTCGGCACGCCGGGCGCGGTCGCCCAGGTCCTGGCGGCCCTCATCGAGAACTCCCTCATGCACGGCGGCGGCACCGTCGCCCTGCGCACCCGCGTCATCGGCAACCAGGCCGTCGTCGAGGTCACCGACGAGGGCCCCGGCGTCCCGGCCGACCTCGGCGCCCGCATCTTCGAGCGCACGATCAGCGGCCGCAACTCCACGGGCATCGGCCTCGCGGTCGCCCGCGACCTCGCCGAGGCCGACGGCGGCCGCCTGGAGATGCTCCAGGCCCAGCCCCCGGTCTTCGGCCTGTTCCTGTCGAGGACACCGATGAAGCGACCGCAGCCGACGGAGGAGGAGCCGACGGTTCGGTGAGGGAGGCTTTCAGCCCGTCCGGCGTTTGAGGACGAGGCCGTTCAGGCCGACAGCGGGGGTCTGGGGGCGGCAGCCCCCAGCAAGGCCCGCACCGCCCCAGGGTGCCGTCAGCTGACCCGCTGAGCAGGCCGCTCGGCCGACCCCGCCTCCAGGAACGATTCCGCACTGGCGACGGCCTCACGCGCGGGCAACGTACGGAACACCCACGTCCGGTACGACCAGAACCGGAACATCGTCGCGATCCCGATGCCGAGCACCTTGAAGACGTTCCGCTGCAGCGAGCTGTCCCAGCCGAAGCCGTAGATCGCCGCGTACAGAATTCCGTTCTCGATCACCAGACCGACCGCACTGAACGCCAGGAACAGCGTCAGTTCCTTCGTACGGGCACTGCGGTCCCGGTCACGGTAGGTGAAGTAGCGGAAGCCCAGATAGTTGCAGAAGATCGCGACGACGGTGGCGATGATGTTGGCCCGCACGGCCTGCAGGCTCGTGGTGTGCCACAGGAAATTCGAGACGCCGAAGTTGACGACGGTGCCCAGGGCCCCCACGGCACCGAACTTTACGACCTCGCGCGCGAGCAGGTCGAAGCGCTCGCGCAGTGTGCTGCGGGGCCCCGCCCGCAGCCCCGAGGAACCAGTGCCCATGGTGTCGCCAGCCCCCGTCAGTCGGATACGTCAACCAAGCCATGCTAACCAGCGGCCCCCGCTGGTGCCTGTGGACCGCTTCACGGAGGCGCAAAGACAAGCCCATGGCCGCCCGCCAGGACCCCCCGACAACGGGCAAAGCGCTGGAAAAAGGGACGGAAACCGGCCACCGTGGCGTGGCCGATACTCTTGGAGCGTGACGTTCCCGGTAGTCGGCATGGTCGGCGGCGGTCAGCTCGCTCGTATGACACACGAGTCAGGTATCCCGCTCGGCATCAGATTCAAGCTCCTCAGTGACACCCCTCAGGATTCCGCGGCGCAGGTCGTCGGCGATGTCGTCATCGGCGACTATCGCGACCTCGACACGCTGCGTGACTTCGCGCGGGGCTGCGACGTGATCACCTTCGATCACGAACACGTACCCACCGAGCACCTCAGAGCCCTGGAAGCGGACGGCATCCCCGTCCGCCCCGGCCCCGACGCGCTCGTGCACGCCCAGGACAAGGGGGTGATGCGCGCCAAGCTCGACGAGATCGGTGTGCCGTGTCCCCGGCACCGGATCGTGCGCGACGTCGAGGACGTGGCGGCGTTCGCGGCGGAGGGCGACGGGTTCCCCGTGATCCTCAAGACCGTGCGCGGCGGATACGACGGCAAGGGGGTGTGGTTCGTCCGCTCCCTCGAAGAGGCGGCCGACCCCTTCCGCGCGGGCGTCCCCGTCCTCGCCGAGGAGAAGGTCGACTTCGTACGGGAGCTGGCGGCGAACGTCGTACGCTCGCCGCACGGCCAGGCCGTCGCGTACCCGGTGGTCGAGTCCCAGCAGGTCGACGGCGTCTGCGACACGGTGATCGCCCCCGCGCCCGGCATAGCGGACGAGCTGGCCCTGCGCGCCGAGGAACTGGCCCTGCGCATCGCCAAGGAACTCGGAGTCGTCGGCCACCTCGCCGTGGAGCTCTTCGAGACCCGCGACGGCCGCATCCTCGTCAACGAACTGGCGATGCGCCCGCACAACTCGGGCCACTGGACCCAGGACGGCGCGATCACCTCGCAGTTCGCCAACCACGTCCGCGCGGTCCTCGACCTGCCCCTCGGCGACCCGCGCCCGCGCGCCAGGTGGACCGTCATGGTCAACGTCCTCGGCGGCGACTACCCCGACATGTACTCCGCGTACCTGCACTGCATGGCCCGCGACCCCCAGCTCAAGATCCACATGTACGGCAAGGACGTGAAGCCCGGACGCAAGGTCGGCCACGTCAACACCTACGGCGACGACCTGGACGACGTCCTTGAGCGCGCCCGGCACGCAGCCGGTTACCTGAGAGGCACGATCACCGAATGAGCCCTGTTGTAGGCATCGTCATGGGGTCGGACTCCGACTGGCCCGTCATGGAGGCCGCCGCGCAGGCCCTCGACGAGTTCGAGATCCCCTACGAGGTGGACGTCGTCTCCGCGCACCGGATGCCGCACGAGATGATCGCGTACGGCGAGCAGGCCGCCGAGCGCGGTCTCAAGGCGATCATCGCGGGCGCCGGGGGTGCGGCCCACCTTCCCGGCATGCTCGCCTCCGTCACCCCGCTGCCGGTCATCGGCGTCCCCGTGCCCCTCAAGTACCTGGACGGCATGGACTCGCTGCTGTCGATCGTGCAGATGCCGGCCGGTGTCCCCGTCGCGACCGTCTCGGTCGGCGGCGCGCGCAACGCGGGCCTGCTCGCCGCCCGGATCCTCGCCGCGCACGACGAGGAACTCCTCGGCCGGATGCGGGAGTTCCAGCAGGACCTGAACGACCAGGCCACGGAGAAGGGCAAGCGGCTGCGCGCCAAGGTCGAGGGCGCGGCCGGCGGCTTCGGCTTCGGGAAGTGACGCGCGTGTCCTCTCTCGATCAGGCTCGCGCACTCCTCGCCGAGTTCCCCGTCGTCGACGGGCACAACGACCTGCCCTGGGCACTGCGCGAGCAGGTCCGCTACGACCTCGGCGCCCGCGACATCGCCACCGACCAGAGCGCCCACCTGCACACCGACCTGGCACGGCTGCGCGCCGGCGCCGTCGGCGCGCAGTTCTGGTCGGTGTACGTCCGCTCGGACCAGCCGGGCGCGGTACCCGCCACGCTCGAACAGATCGACTGCGTACGGCAGTTGATCGCGCGCTATCCCAAGGACCTGCGCGGCGCGCTGACCGCCGCCGACATGGAGGCGGCCCGCGCCGAGGGCCGCATCGCCTCCCTCATGGGCGCGGAGGGCGGCCACTCGATCGCCAACTCCCTCGCCACGCTACGGGCGTTGTACGCACTCGGGGTCCGCTACATGACCCTCACGCACAACGACAACAACGCGTGGGCGGACTCGGCGACCGACGAGCCGGGCGTCGGCGGTCTGTCGGCCTTCGGCCGCGCGGTCGTCGCGGAGATGAACCGCGAGGGCATGCTCGTCGACCTCTCCCACGTGGCGGCGACGACGATGCGCGACGCCCTCGACGCCACGTCCGCACCCGTGATCTTCTCCCACTCCTCCTCGCGCGCGGTGTGCGACCACCCGCGCAACATCCCGGACGACGTCCTGGAGCGGCTGCCCGCCAACGGGGGAGTGGCGATGGTGACGTTCGTGCCGAAGTTCGTGCTCCAGGCCGCCGTCGACTGGACGGCGGCCGCCGACGAGAACATGCGCGCCCACGGTTTCCACCACCTCGCCACCACCCCGGAGGCGATGAAGGTCCACCGCGCCTTCGAGGAGACCAACCCGCGCCCCCTCGCCACGGTGTCGACCGTCGCCGACCACCTGGACCACATGCGCGAGGTGGCCGGCATCGACCACCTGGGCATCGGCGGCGACTACGACGGCACGGCGTTCACCCCGGACGGACTCGGCGACGTCTCCGGATACCCGAACCTGATCGCGGAACTGCTCGACCGCGGCTGGTCCGGGACCGACCTGGCCAAGCTGACCTGGCAGAACGCGGTACGGGTGCTGGGCGCGGCCGAGGACGTCGCCCGCGAGCTCCAGACCACGCGAGGGCCCTCGAACGCGACCCTGGAGCAGCTGGACGGCTGACACCCCGGACCTCCGGAGGAGGGTGGGGCGTACCTGGGGCGTACCCCCAAACGCCCCGCCCACCAGGAAGCCCCGGAAGCTCCGTGCGACGGTGACCGTACTGCGATCACGTTGACTTACGGAGCCCCGCCATGGCCGACCTCCAGGACGAACTGCACACCACCGCCGAGGTGGGCGAGCTGGACGAACGGCCCGCCGTCCGGCCGGAGCCTCCCGTCGAAGCGGAACTCCCCGCAAAGACGGCACCGACCCCGGACGGGGACCCGCTCGCGCGGGCACACGCCTTCCTCGCCGCCCACCCCGTCGCCGACGGCTACAGCGGTCTGCCCTGGGCGCTGCGCCACCTCCCCTGGTTCGACCTGGAGCTGGGCGAGAGCGCCGTGGACACGGATGTGCCGCGGATGCGCCGGGGGCACGTGGGCGCACTGTTCTGGTCGCTGCACCTGCCCGAGGGGCTGACCGGGGACCGGGCCGTCGGCGCGACCCTGGAGCAGCTCGACCTCGTCAAAACGGTCGTCCAGACCCACCCCGAGGGCCTGCGGCTGGCATGCAGCGCCGGGCAGACCACCGACGCCCGCAACTGCGGCCGCGTCGCCGTCGTCCTCGGCCCCGCCGGAGCGAGCGCGCTCGGCGACTCGATGGGCATCCTGCGCGCCCTGCACTCCCTCGGCCTGCGCGCACTCACCCTCTCGGGCGTCTCCTGGGCGAGCGAGGCGGGCCTGACCCGCTTCGGCGAGGAGGTCCTTCGCGAGATGAACCGGATCGGCGTCGTGGCCGACCTCTCCGGCGCCTCCGAGGCCACGATCCGCCGCTCCCTCGCCGTGTCCAAGGCGCCGGTGCTGTTCACCCGCTCCGCGGCCCGCGCCCTGCGCCCCCACCCGGCCAACCTCCCCGACGACCTGCTCCGGGAGCTGGCCGCCGCCAATGGCCTGTGCCTGGTCCCGCTCACGGCCGAGCAGACGGGCCCGTCCGTCCGGGACGTCGCAGACCACCTCGACCACGTCCGTACGATCGCGGGCCCGGAGGGCGTCGGCCTGTCGGGCACCTTCGACTCCGGATCCGCGCACCCCCAGGACCTCCCCGACGCGTCCGGCTACCCGCGCCTGATCGCCGAACTCCTCGACCGCGGCTGGACCGAGTCCGACCTCGCCCTGCTCACCTGGGGCAATGTCCAACGGGTGCTGCGCAGCGCGGACTTCACGGCCCGCGCCGCCCAGCAGCGCCGCGAGCCGTCCATGGCGAAGATCGCGGAACTGGACGGATGACGGCGCGGTTCACCTCGTCCTACGCGTGATCGATCCGGCAGAGGCAGAAGGGATGCCCTGCCGGATCGGCGTACACCCGCCAGTCCTGCTTGCCGTCCCGGTCGTCGAGATCCAGCGGCCGGGCACCCAGCGCGAGGACCTTCTCCTGGGCGGCGTCGATCTCCTCCCAGGTGCTGCCCGCGTCGAAGTCGACGTGGAACTGCTGCGAGTTGCGGTCGGCCCGCGGCCACTCCGGGGGGACGAATCCCGCCGCCCGCTGGAACGCCAGCCGCGGACCCTCCGGAATCCGCAGGACGACCCAGTCGTCGTCCTCCGCCTCGGGAGTGCCGCCCGCGACCTTCGCGTAGAAGTCGGCGAGTGCGCGCGGGTCGGGACAGTCCAGGACGACGGAACGGAAACGTGCCACAGGTGCCATGAGGTTCTCCTCGGTCGGTTGGGTTTCCTGGGCCGGCGGACGCCTGGGCCGGCGTCCGCAGCGGTCAGCAGGCGCAGAGGCAGAACGGGTGCCCCGCCGGGTCCGCGTACACACGCCAGGTACGCGACCGGTCCTCCGCGTCCAGGACCTTCGCCCCGAGCGCGAGCACGCCCTTCTCTGCCGCGTCCAGGTCCTCGACGGTCAGGTCCAGATGGAACTGCTGCGAGTCGTCCGGCGCGGGCCACTTCGGCGGTACGTGGCCGGGCGCGGCCTGGAACGCCAGCGACGCTCCGCCGGGCACCCGCAGGTCGACCCAGTCGCCCTCGCCCTCGACCGTGCCGCCGAGCACCTCGGCGTAGAACCCGGCGAGCACTCCCGGGTCGGGACAGTCCAGGACGACGACACTCAGCTTGGCGAGAGCCATGACCATTCCTCCAGTTACCGGTAGGGGCCCCTAAGGGGTAACGGTTACTGCATGCTCCCGCATTGGAGGTAACGTCGCAACCATGTTGTGCTTTCTCGGGGGGCAGCCATGAGCGACAGGGCGCCCGCTCCCGGCGGCCTGGCCCTGATCCAGTCCCTGGTGAACACCCTCGACATCGAGTCGGGCGCCGACTCCCTGGACACGGCGGAAGGGCGCGCGCCCTTCGCCCTCGCGCAGGAGGACGTGGCGGCGGCCCGTGAACTGCGCGAATCGCTCCGCGTGGCATGCCTGGCCCACGCCGGCCACCCGCCGCACGAAACCGTCACCCCGCTCGGCGTGCTCCTCGCGCGGGCACCCCTGCTGGTGACGGTGGACGAGGACAACGGCGCCGCCGCCCTCGCCCCGGCCCCGCCCGCACCGCTCGCCGCACAGGTGGCGGCGGCGATCGCCCAGGCCCTGGTCGAAGGGACCTGGCTGCGTCTGAAGGCCTGCGAGACCTCGACCTGCCACTGGGCGTACTACGACCGCAGCCCGGCGGGCCGCGGCCGCTGGTGCACCATGTCGGTCTGCGGAGCCCGCGCGAAAATGCGCCGCTACCGCGCGAAGTAGCGCCCTTCCGGCCACAGGGCCCACCGGGCCGTGGACAATGGACGAGGACGCCGGTCCGGCCGACTGAGCCTCGGCCGGACCGGCGTCACCTCTGTTTGTTCGCTCGCCTTCGGGGCGCTTCAAGCCGGTGTCGGGAGGCCGACCGTGCTCAGCCCTCCTTCGTCGGGCCTCCGCGCGGTCGGCCTCCCGACACCGGCGCGCCCCTACGACTCCCTCACGCGGTGGGGCGCCCCATGGCCCGGTACGTCCAGCCGGCGCGCCGCCACAGCTCGGGGTCGAGGGCGTTGCGGCCGTCGAGGATCAGGCGGACGGCGGCCGCCTCGCCCAGCGCCGCCGGGTCCAGCTCGCGGAACTCGCGCCACTCCGTGAGGTGCAGGACGACGTCGGCACCCCGCACGGCCTCGATCGCGGAATCGGCGTATCCGAGCGTCGGAAAGACCCGCCGCGCGTTGTCCATGCCCTTCGGGTCGTAGACGGTGACCTGACCGCCCTGAAGGTGGATCTGCCCCGCGACGTTCAGCGCGGGCGAATCCCGTACGTCGTCCGAGTCGGGCTTGAACGTCGCGCCGAGCACGGCGACCCGCTTCCCGAGGAAGGACCCCCCGCCGAGCGCCTCCCTGGTCAGCTCCACCATCTGGCCGCGCTGGCGCATGTTGATGGAGTCGATCTCGCGAAGGAAGGTGAGCGCCTGGTCGGCGCCCAGCTCACCGGCGCGCGCCATGAAAGCGCGAATGTCCTTCGGCAGGCACCCGCCGCCGAACCCGATCCCGGCCCGCAGGAACTTCTTCCCGATCCGGTCGTCGTACCCGATCGCCTCGGCCAGCTTGGCGACGTCACCACCGGCGGCCTCGCACACCTCAGCCATCGCGTTGATGAAGGAGATCTTGGTGGCGAGGAAGGAGTTCGCGGAGGTCTTCACCAGCTCGGCGGTCGGGAAGTCGGTGACCACGAAGGGCGAGCCCTCGGCGACCGGCGTCGTGTAGATCTCGCGCATCAGCTTCTCCGCGCGCTCGCTGCGCACACCGACGACGATGCGGTCGGGGTGCAGCGTGTCGTTCACGGCGAAGCCCTCGCGCAGGAACTCCGGGTTCCAGGCCAGCTCGGCGTCCTCGCCGGCCGGGGCCAGCTCCGCGAGGCGGGCGGCGAGGCGGTCCGCGGAGCCGACCGGCACGGTGGACTTGCCGACGACGAGGGCGGGGCCGTTCAGATGCGGGGCGAGCGACTCGAAGGCGGCGTCGACGTACGACATGTCGGCCGCGTACTCACCGTGCCGCTGCGGCGTGTTCACGCACACGAAGTGGACGTCGCCGAACGCCCCGACCTCGGCCCAGTCCATGGTGAACCGAAGCCGCCCGGAGGAACCCTCGATCCCGGCCACATGCTTGCGCAGCAACTCCTCCAGCCCGGGCTCGTACATCGGGACCTCGCCCCGCTGGAGCATCTCGATCTTCGCGGGTACGACATCGAGCCCGAGGACCTCGAAACCGAGCTCGGCCATGGCCGCGGCGTGCGTGGCGCCGAGATAGCCGGTGCCGATCACGGTGATCTTGAGGGCCATGGATGCTCCTGAGGTGTACGTCATGGGTGCGCTGCCCGAGCATAGTCGGGGCATGCAGCGGCCCCTCACCGGGCAGATTGCCCCCTGTCGCCAAGCTCACGTATCACTCCCGTGGGCATACCCCTAAAATTTGGGTTACTTAACGGTAATTAGCGTCCTTGGAGCGTGAGAGACCTTGGCCGGATCGGCTGATTTCGACCTGTACCGCCCGTCCGAGGAGCACGACATGCTCCGCGACGCGATCCGTTCGCTGGCCGAGGCGAAGATCTCGCCCTTCGCCGCCGCGGTCGACGAGGATGCCCGTTTCCCGCAGGAGGCGCTCGACGCCCTGGTCGCCTCCGACCTGCACGCCGTACACGTCCCGGAGAGCTACGGCGGCGCGGGCGCGGACGCGCTCGCCACGGTCATCGTGATCGAGGAGGTGGCGCGCGTCTGTGTCTCCTCCTCCCTGATCCCTGCCGTGAACAAGCTGGGCTCCCTCCCGGTGATCCTGTCCGGCTCCGAGGACCTGAAGAAGAAGTACCTCTCGCCGCTCGCCAAGGGCGACGCGATGTTCTCCTACGCCCTCTCCGAGCCGGACGCGGGCTCCGACGCGGCCGGCATGACGACGAAGGCGGTCCGCGACGGCGACTCCTACGTCCTCAACGGCGTGAAGCGCTGGATCACCAACGCGGGCGTCTCCGACTACTACACGGTCATGGCGGTCACGGACCCCACCAAGCGCTCGAAGGGCATCTCGGCGTTCGTGGTCGAGAAGGCGGACGAGGGTGTCTCCTTCGGCGCCCCGGAGAAGAAGCTCGGCATCAAGGGCTCCCCGACCCGCGAGGTCTACCTCGACAACGTCCGCATCCCCGCCGACCGCATGATCGGCGAGGAGGGCACGGGCTTCGCCACCGCGATGAAGACCCTGGACCACACCCGCATCACCATCGCCGCCCAGGCGCTCGGTGTCGCCCAGGGCGCCCTCGACTACGCCAAGGGCTATGTCCAGGAGCGCAAGCAGTTCGGCAAGCCGATCGCCGACTTCCAGGGCATCCAGTTCATGCTCGCCGACATGGCCATGAAGATCGAGGCCGCCCGCGCCCTGACCTACCAGGCCGCGGCCGCCTCGGAACGCGGCGACAAGAACCTCACCTTCCAGGGCGCCGCCGCCAAGTGCTTCGCCTCGGACGTGGCCATGGAGGTCACGACGGACGCGGTCCAACTGCTCGGCGGCTACGGCTACACGCGGGACTACCCGGTGGAGCGGATGTTCCGCGATGCCAAGATCACCCAGCTGTACGAGGGTACGAACCAGATCCAGCGCATCGTGATGGCCCGCAACCTGCCGTAGCAAGAACAGACGGCCTTACGTCGAGGGCGCCCCTTTCGGGGGGCGCCTTCGGTGTTTTCTGACTCTGCAACGTGACACACGAAACCTGGCATAAGTCGTGTCTCGTGTTGTAGGTTTCATTCGTGGCCGGGGACCACCCGGCACATGGCGGCTGTTGTGTGCCGCGCTACGTTCGATGCATGAAGAGAGAACGCGAGGACGGCACGCTGCCCGAGGGCTGGCGTGTGGAGGGTGAGGATCTCGTGCACGAGACCGAACTCCACGGGTGGAAGCTGACGGTGGTGAGCGTGTTGAGCGCACCGTGGGACGGCCCCACCAGCCTCCGGATCGATCCTCCCGAAAACGTCGACGTGGCGATCGAGACGGACGGCATCACGGCGGAACTCATGCGGTCGATCTCCATGGCGGAGATCCGCAGGACGACGAAGGAGCTACGCGCACGGCTGGGCCGTGCGACCGATGTTTCGGTGGCTGAGGGTGTCCTCGACAGAGTCGAGACGGAGCACGACTACGCCCTGATGTCCCGCGAGTACGTGCGGCTGGTGGAGCAGGGCTACCGAAGCCCTGTCACCCGGCTGGCCACGGCGTGGGGGATGAGCCGGAACACCATCAGCGGTCGCATCCGGCGTGCACGTGCCATGGGCTTCCTCGACGGGCCGCCAGGCAAGCCCGCGGACCGCCTGACTGCGAAGGCCAGGCGGTGCCTGGAGGGGGAAGCGCGTGACGCAGGACGGGATCACCCGGACCGGAAGTGAGCCTCTTGCCGAAGTGTTCGAGAGGTGGGCGACCACGCGGGGGGTGGAGAACAGCAGTGTCAAGCAGTACCGGACCATCATCAGCCGCGCCGTGGAGCCCTTCTTCGGCGTGCGATCTGTCGGCGCGCTCACCTCGTCCGACATCGCCGAGTGGGTCGAGTGGATGACCCGCACCCGCGGGTACAAACAGACCACCGTGCGATTCCGCTTCAACATCCTCATGTCGGTGTTCGCGTGGGCCCTGGAATCAGGCATGGAGGGTGTGAACCCGTGCAAGGGCGTGAGCCTTCCGTCCAGTCGTGCTCGTACCCACCGTGATCAGCGTGCCGAAGTCCACATCCCCAGCGCGGAAGTGGTGCACGCCGTCATCGGCGCGGCACCGGAGCGCTACCGCGGGATGCTCTGGCTCATGGCGGGATGCGGACTCCGGCTCGGCGAGGCCATGGGGATCGGGCGGGACCGTATTCGATTCGAGGAGAGGGTGATCACGGTCGACCGACAGGTCGCATGTGACGGTGACACCGGCACGGGACGGTACGGCCGTATGCAGTTGCGGCACGTCAAATGGCGGGAGGAAGGCGACCAGGGGCGAGAGGTGCCGCTCCCCGACGTGGTTGCTCTGCCCGTGCGGCGTCACCTCAAGGACCACGGGACCTGGAGCGACGAGGGGTTGCTGTTCAGCAATGTCACCCGGACCGGGCTGCTGTATCCCTCTTACTGGTACGCCAGGATCTGGCGTCCCGCCTTGGCCGGAGCCGATGTCGACTACTTCAAGCCGCACAGCTTCCGGCACTTCTACGCGGCATCGCTCCTCGCCCAGGGTGTTCCGGTGGCCGAAGTGTCCGCTTGGCTGGGCCATTCGTCGGTGAGTTTCACCGAGCGGTACTACGGGGACCTCATGCCGGACGCTCCGGACCGAGCAAGGCTTGCGATGGACGGCGTCCTGGGAGTGGCGGGGCCTGCCGGCGTCGAGGCCGGGCCCGTGCGGCTCCACGGAGTGGCATGACGCCCCGGACATAAGTTGATCCGGTGCATGACGACTGGTTCGAAGTGGACGTGGACGACCCCCGACGTGAGCGACCGGCAACCGTCGGCGCTCACACGGCGGCCAGCAGCACCAGGGACCCGGCCACCGGTGCCATGTAGACCAGGGGGAACGCGATGTGCGAGTACGAGCGTGCCCGGATCACCGTGATGACCGCTCCGGTGAAGTAGAGCACCAGGCCGATTCCGGCCGCCACGCCGATGGCGGGCAGCGCCAGGCCGACCAGCAGACCCACGGCTCCGGCCGCCTTCGCGGCGCCCAGCAACACCCACCACGAGCGGGGGACGCCGTAGTCCGTCAGCGGCTTGACGACCCACTCGGCACGGGCGAAGACGGAGTAGGCGGAGAAGGCCGTCAGTAGGGCTGCCAGGACGGTGACGACGACGTAAGCGGTGGACATCTCGGGGACTCCTCGAAGGATCGTGCCGGTGGGCGTGGAGCCGAACCGGTCGGGGCTGCTCGCTCACTGACCTGTCACGGCGCGGCCCGCGAATGTGACGGGCCAACTCGCTCCTTGTCCTCTCCGTCGCCAATACCCGTGTGAACCAGGGGTGTTGAGCCGCCCGGTGGTACGTTGGGCTTTTGGGTGATGGGCTCCCGGACGGGGTTGACAGCACATCGGTAAGCCCGGGTCAGCGTGAGTGTCGAGGTCAACTTCAAGATCGGTTGGTCGCGTGGCAGCAACCCGTCCTTCTCGTACCGCGGTCGTTGTGACGGCGCTTTCCGTGGAGTTCGACGCACTGGAGCGCCGCCTCAAGGCCAAGGGAGCCGGTGTCCAGGCTCCGCGCAGGCTCAACAGCGGCACCCTCGTGCGGGAGTTCCGGCTCGAGGGCCGGCATGCCTCCTGGACCGTTCACCTGGCCGAACTGGGTGAGGGGAACAGCAACGCCGCCGTGGCGACACAGGAGTTGCTCGCAGCCTTCGGCCCGGATGCCGCGCTGCTGGTCGGGATCGCGGGCAGCCTCAAGGCGGACATCGTCCCCGGTGACGTCGTCGTTGCCACCAAGGTCTACGACATCCACGGCGCCCGGGAGTCGGCCGAGGGCAGCGGTGCGCGTCCGGAGGCGATAGGCGCGTCGCGTCCGCTGGAGCAGACGGCACGCCATGTGAAGTCCCGGATCGAGATCTGCTTCAAACCGATCGCCTCCGGTCAGGTCGTGCTCGCCAGCCCGTCCAGCCCCCTCCGGGCATGGCTGAGGACGACGTACCAGGACGCCGGGGCCATCGAGATGGAGGGCTTCGGCTTCTGCCTGGCGGCGAGGTACAACGCGACGGCGGCCCTCGTCATCCGGGGGATCAGCGACAACGCGGACGGCGAGAAGCACCGCTCCGACACCAACGGCGACCGGGAACGAGCGGCGGCGAACGCGGCGGAGGTGGCCGTCGCCGTACTCCAGGAGCACCAGCCCGGACGCACCGCCGCCGAGCCGCCGCAGAGCGGTGCCGGTGCTCGTGCCGGCGCCTCAGGAGCCACACCGGCCAGTAGCAGCACAACGCCTGCCCCACCCGTCAAGCGGCGCCCCCGTCGCGTCCCGGCCACCACCCCTCCAGGGCGCAAGCCACCGAGCGGGACCACGAGGACGCGCACCCGTGTCGACTGGTCCAAGGCCTGGCGGAAGAACAAGAAGGCACTGATCAGCGGTGGGGCGCTGGCCATGGCCGCGGCCTTCACGTTCGTCGCCGTCTCGTCCTGCCACAGCGGCGACAGCACACCCTCCGCGGACGCAAAGACATACTCCGGCGAGAAGCTGTCGAAGTGCGACAAGAAGGCCGACCTCGACCAGTTGCACATCGCCGCCTCCGTCGACAAGTCGGAACCTCTGCGGCGCGCCGCGCAGATCTACGGCAACCGGTCCGCCGACGGCAAGTGCGTGACCATCGTCGTCGACGACAAGAACTCGGGCGAGGCGATGCGGGCGTTGGCCGACGGCTGGCCCGAGTCCAAGTCCGAGTCCGGCGGCGGAAAGAAGCCGGACGTGTGGGCGCCGGCCGGAAGTGCCTGGCTCTCCCTGGCGAGGGCCAAGGCGACGGGGAAGAACAAGGACCAGTTCCCGAAGACCGTGCAGTCGATCGTGCAGAGCCCGCTGACCGTCGCGATGCCCAGGCCGATGGCCGAGGCCCTGGGCTGGCCCGAACGTCGCTTCACCTGGGCCAAGTTGGCCCAGTGGTCGAAGAACGCGGACGACTTCTGGGCGGACCACGGCAAGCCGCAGTGGGGGGCGTTCAAGCTCGGCAAGACAAACCCCGGCTACTCCACCTCCGGACTCAACGCCACCATCGCCGCCTTCTTCGCCGCCACGGGCACAAGCGGCGAGCTGGGCATCACGCACGTCGACAAACCCGCGAACCGCGCGTTCGTGAAGAGCATCGAGCA
This sequence comes from Streptomyces sp. SAS_270, assembly GCF_052543295.1. NCBI lineage: Bacteria > Bacillati > Actinomycetota > Actinomycetes > Kitasatosporales > Streptomycetaceae > Streptomyces > Streptomyces sp. SAS_270. Next base: position 41,183 of record NZ_JBMNDS010000020.1, on the reverse strand, counting down.
GGCCGCGGTCCACTACGGCGACACCACGCTGACGTTCCTCTCCAACCTCCGTGAGGCGGACCGGAGCGACCCGAACAAAGCGATGTCGTACATCTCCGCCGTCACGCTGGAGGAGAGCGCCGTGGCGGCCTACAACGAGGGCTATCCCTGCGGTGCGCTCAGCAGGGCCGACGACAGGGCCTGTATGAAGACCAGCAAGCCGGACACCCCGCTGGTCGCGTTCTACCCGAAGGACGGCCTCCCGTCCTCCGACCACCCGTACATCGAGCTGACGACGATGACCCCGGCCAAGAAGGCGGTGGCGGACGACTTCCTCACGTACCTGCACAGCCCGGACGTCTACGCCCAGCAGTTCGCCCCCTACGGCTTCCGCACCCACGACAACAAGGCCCCCACGAACAGCAAGCTGCTCACCAAGGCCTACGGGGTCCTGCCCAAGACGTACGACAGGATGCCGCTGCCCAAGGGCGAGGTGCTCGACCACATGCTGCAGGTCTGGCCCACGCTGCGCCGCCGCGCCAACGTGCTCATGGTCATCGACACCTCGGAGTCGATGAACGACGAGATCACCGGCACCGGCGACACCAAGATGGGGCGTCTGAAGAACGCGGAATCCAGGCTCTTCGCCGAGTTCACCGGCACCGACCGCGTCGGACTGGTGAAGTTCTCCGACGCGGACGTCCTCGGCGGCGGACACGACTACAAGGAACTCGTGCCGCTCGGCCCGTTCGACGAGAAACTCTCCGGGGGCAAGCGCGCGGACCTGCTGGCCGACAACGTGAAGAGCCTGGAACCGGAAGGCGCGACCGGGCTCTACGACACCCTCGACGCCCAACTGCGCACCATGCGCGAGCACTACGACCCGAAGGCCATCAACGCCATCGTCCTGCTCACCGACGGCCGCAACGAGGACAACGGCAGCCTCGCGAAGGAGGAACTCCTCAAGCGGATCGGCGACCGCGGCAAGCCCCAGGTGCGCATCTTCACCATCGCCTACGGAAGCGCGGCCGACGAGAACGACAAGAACGGCAAGACCGTACTCCAGGAGATCGCGGACGCCAGCGGTGGCCAGGAGTACGACGCGAGGCAGGCCAGGACGATCGAGACGGTGATCACGAGCGTGATCTCCAACTTCTGAGCACAGGCCGCGTCACACCCCGAGCAGCGGCTGAAGCGCCCGCCCCAGATCCGCCGCTTCCCTGAAATGCACCGTCCGCATGCCCAGCGCGAGGGCCGTGTCCACGTTCTCCAGGGTGTCGTCGACGAACAGGCACCGTTCGGCGGGGACCCCGGCCAGCGCGGTGGCGATGTCGTAGATGCGCCGGTCGGGCTTGGCGATGCCGACGCGGGCGCTGCTGACGACATGGTCGGCGAGGTCGGTCAGGCCCAGCGCTTCGAGGTCCTCCTCCAGCTGGACGGACGCGTTGGTGACGAGGACCAGCGGGAGGCGGGCCCGGGCCCGGCGCAGCAGGGCCACGACCGCGTCGTCGGCCTCGAAGGGCGAGCGGGCCAGCGCGGTGGCCAGCTCCCGCGCCGTCGCCTCGGGAACCAGCGCGGTGAGCCCTTGCGCCACCGACTCCGCCCACGCGTCCGGGGTGATCCGGCCGAGCAGCAGCGGAAGGTCCGTCTCCGGCTCGAAGGCGACCTTCAGGGTGGTGCCCTCGGCCAGCCCCGCGGCCCGCTCCAGCGCGGCCACGTGGGAGGAGTCGTAGCGGCGGATGACGTTGTCGACGTCACAGAGCACGGCGTCGTAGCGGGCGAGGGGCGTCATGGCGCCACCCTGGCATCCGAGCCCGGGGGGTCGTCGGCCGGGGTCCGGGACGGGAAGGGCCCCGCCGAGTGGATCGGCGGGGCCCTTCCCGTAGGAGACGCGGACGGTCAGTTGCCCGACACCGTCACCGTCTCGTCGTTCTTCAGCTCGTCCACCAGCGTCTTGACCTTCGCCTTGTCCCAGACGAGGTTGCCGCCGGTGGAGCCGGAGATCGGCATGTTGATGGACTTGCCGTCGCCGCCGGTGACGCCCTTCATGGCCCAGAACATGTCGGCCAGGTCCCACAGGCTCATGTCCTTGTCGACGACGAGGGTGTCGAGGCCGGCGCTCATCGTCGGGTAGAGCTTGAAGGGGTTGAGGACGGTCGAGGGGGTCGCGACCTGGTGGGCCAGGGCGGCCAGGAACTTCTGCTGGTTCTTCGTGCGCTGGAGGTCGCTCGCCGCGAAGGCGTGCCGGGTGCGGACGAACGCGAGGGCCTGCTCGCCGTTGAGGGTCTGCTTGCCCTTCTGGAAGTCCGCGCCGGAGTACTTGTCCTTGAAGCCCTGGTCGAGGGTCATCTCCACGCCGCCGACCGAGTCGACGATGTCCGCGAAGCCCGCGAAGCCGATCTCGACGTAGTGGTCGATGTGCAGCCCGGTGTTGTACTCGATCGTGCGCACCAGCAGGGTCGGGCCGTCGAAGGCGTACGCCGCGTTCAGCTTGTTCGCACCCAGCGGGCCCTTGATCTTGCCGGACTCGGAGCCGCGGAACGTCGGAATCGTGACGTTCGAGTCGCGGGGCAGCGAGATCAGCGTCGAGCCGTTGTCACCGGTGTGCAGGATCATCATCGAGTCCGTGCGCTTGCCCTCGGCGGACCCGGTGTGCAGCTTCTTCTTCTCCTCGGCGGACATGCCCGCGCGGCTGTCGGAGCCGACGATCAGGTAGTTCGTGCCCTTGCCCCCGTCGGGCCGGTCGATGACCTTCGAGAGGTCCACCTCGCGGTTGAGCTTGGAGTCGGCCCAGAAGTACGTGCCCACGGACACCACGATCAGCAGCGTGACCAGGGTGATCGCGGTCCACTTGATCCGGCGCCGCCAGTTCGGCGCGGGCCGCGGCCCCCGGCCGCCCGCCCCGCCGGGCCCCTCGGGGCCGCCGCCGCCACCGTTCGGCTGCCCGTAGACATGGCCGGTGTTGTACCCGCTGTCGTATCCCTGGCCGTCGTCGTACCCCTGGCCGTCGGTGTACGACGGCTGCTGCGGGGGCACCCCCCGGCCGTACGGCGGCGCGGACGGGCCCGGACCGGGCGCCGTCGGGCCGCGCCGGACCTGGCGCATCACACGCGCGCTCTCCGGCTGGGGGCTCGCGCTGCCGCCGCCGTAGCGGTTGCTGCGGCGGTTTTCGTCGGACCACGCGTCGGGCCAATCGTTCATGTCGCCCAGTGTGCAGTGCCGCACTGTGTGCCTTACAAGAGAGTGCGAAGAATCATGGCAGGGCTGTTGCAGAGCTGATGCAAAGCAACCCTTGCGCGGCCCGGCATAAGGTGGACGCCATGACAGACCAGGCTCCCGCCCCGGAATCCGATATACCGGGTAAGCCGACCTCCGCGTCCCGGACCACCCTCAGCCACATCATGACCCACAACGACACCAACCTTCTGGGCACGGTGCACGGCGGCGTCATCATGAAGCTGGTCGACGACGCGGCCGGCGCCGTGGCCGGACGGCACTCCGGCGGGCCCGCGGTCACCGCCTCGATGGACGAGATGGCCTTCCTGGAACCCGTCCGCGTAGGCGACCTCGTCCATGTGAAGGCACAGGTCAACTGGACCGGACGTACGTCGATGGAAGTCGGCGTCCGTGTCCTTGCCGAGCGTTGGAACGAGTCGACGCCACCCCAGCAGGTCGGCTCGGCCTACCTGGTCTTCGCCGCCGTCGACGCCGACGGCAAGCCGAGGCGCGTGCCGCCCGTCCTCCCGGAGACCGAGCGCGACGAGCGCCGCTGCCAGGAGGCCCAGATCCGCCGCACCCACCGGCTGGCCCGCCGCCGCGCGATCATGGAACTCCGGGAGAAGCGCCAGGCGGAAGGCCTCGACGAGGAGGCCTGACACACAGGGATACGGAGCCCGGGGCGTCGGGGTTCGGTCCGATCGGTCCGAGTACCCGTGCCGTCTACGGGCACACCTCCTGGTCCCCGGTCACCGCCCCGAACTCTCCCTGCCGGGGGTCGTCCGCCCGTACCCGTCTGATCTGCTTGAAGTCGGCCCCCGCGAGGACCTTCATGAGCGGGCCCTGCCCCTTGACCGCGCGCAGCTCACAGCCCGGCAGGGCGGCGGCGAGGGACTTCGCCGAGCGGTCCCAGCGGGGGTCGTAGGCGACGACGGTGCGCTTCAGGGTGCGGTCGGGCGCGTTGGCGGGCTGCCGCGTCGTACGGAACCCGGTGCCGCGCAGCGCGCTGTCCACGCGTTTGCCGAGGCCCTCGGTGGCCGTGCCGTTCTGGACCTGGACCTGGATCTGCTGCGGGGCCACATCGACGCGCAGGGCCTTGTTGCGGACCTTGTGCGGGGCGAGCGGCTTGTCGTCGCGCAGGGCCCGGAAGAGCTTCCCGGACTTGGCGTCGTCCCATTTCAGGGTCGAGCCGATGCCCTTGACGACGTATCCCATGCGTCCGATCGGCACGGTGGTGAACTCGGACGAGGCGGGGGAGAAGTTCCGCATCGCCCGGCCCAGGTCGAGCAGCTCCTCCGTGCCGAAGCCCTTGTCGGCGCGGACCGAGCCGAGCACGGCGTGCGTGACGTCGCGGAACTTCAGCGGGTTCAGCAGCACCCCGGAGGAGGTCGCCTGCTCGATCAGCGCCGCGAGGAAGCGCTGCTGGCGCTGCATACGGCCGAGGTCGGAGGATCCGTCGGCGTGCCGCGAGCGCACGTACTGCAGCGCCGCCCCGCCGTTCAGCTTGTGCGAGCCGGGGGCGAGGTCGAGGCCGGTGTAGGAGTCCTTCAGAGGTCCGGCGGTGCAGATCTCCACGCCGCCGAGCACGTCCACCGTCTTCATGAAGCTGGTGAAGTCGACCTCCAGATAGTGGTCGATCTTGACGTGCGTCATGTTCTCGACGGTACGCACGGTCAGGTTCGGGCCCCCTTCCGCGTACGCCGCGTTGATCTTGATGGGGTGGGGGCCGTGCCGTTTGCCGGTGGTCTCGTCGGTGTGCGCGGGCGTCTCGGCGTACGAGTCGCGGGGCAGGCTGACGACGCTGGCCCGCTCCCGGTCCTCCGAGATGTGCACGATCATGATGGTGTCCGTGCAGTGGCAGGGGGCGCCGCCGAGCCGGTACTTCCTCTTCTCCTCCGGCGTGATCTTGTCCCGGCCGTCGGTGCCGACCAGCAGGACGTTCATGCCGTGGCCCGCCTGCGGGCGGTTCTTCATGTCCTTGAACGGGTCGACCCGGGCGATGTCCTCGTCGAGGCCGGTGACGACGGCGTGCCCGATGCCGGCCGAGGCGAGGACGACCACGGAGAGCGTGGTCACCACCCGCATGCCCCAACGCGGCTTCCTGGGCCGTACGGCGGGCCGCCGTACGGGGGACGGCTGCGGGCGGCGCCGGGGCGGGGCGGGGGAGCGGGGCGGCGTGGGCAAGGGGGACACCTCCGCGTCGGCCGGGTGTGGGGGATCCGTGAGCACCGTAGGCCCATACGATCTGCGGCCCGGGCCTGAGGGCGGGCGGCGCGCGACCGTGTCCCCCATTCGCGGTAACGTGACGCCTGATGAGCGAGAAGTCTGACGTGCAGCCCCCCGCCGTATCCGTGATCATGCCGGTCCTCAACGAGGAGCGGCATCTGCGCGGGGCCGTCCAAGCGATCCTGGCGCAGGAGTACGACGGCGAGATGGAGGTGGTCATCGCCATCGGTCCGTCCTCGGACCGCACGGAGGAGATCGCCGCCGAGCTCGTACGGGAAGACCCGCGCGTCCACACGGTGCCGAACCCGACCGGCCGCACCCCCGCCGCGCTCAACGCCGCGATCAAGGCGTCCCGCCACCCGATCGTGGTCCGCGTCGACGGGCACGGCATGCTCTCGCCGAACTACATCTCGACGGCCGTACGGCTCCTGGAGGAGACCGGCGCGCAGAACGTCGGCGGCATCATGCACGCCGAGGGCGAGAACGACTGGGAGCACGCGGTCGCCGCCGCCATGACGTCGAAGATCGGCGTCGGCAACGCGGCCTTCCACACGGGCGGCGAGGCGGCCCCGGCCGAGACCGTGTATCTCGGAGTCTTCCGGCGTGAGGCGCTGGAGCAACAGGGCGGCTACAACGAGGAGTTCATCCGCGCCCAGGACTGGGAGCTGAACTTCCGCATCCGTGAGGCGGGCGGCCTCATCTGGTTCTCGCCCGAGCTGAAGGTGTCCTACCGGCCGCGGCCGAGCGTGCGCGCCCTCGCCAAGCAGTACAAGGACTACGGCCGTTGGCGGCACGTCGTCGCCCGCTACCACGAGGGCTCCATCAACCTGCGCTACCTCGCCCCGCCGACCGCGGTGTGTGCGATCGCCGCGGGCGTCGTGGTCGGCGCGGCACTGACCCCGTGGGGCCTCGTGATCCCCGGCGGGTATCTGGCCGCGATCGCGCTGGGCTCCCTGCCGGCGGGCAAGGGGCTGCCGCTCAAGGCCAGGCTGCAGATCCCCGTCGCCCTCGCCACGATGCACATGTCGTGGGGCTGGGGCTTCCTGACCAGCCCGAAGTCGCTGGCGAAGAAGGTCATCGCCTCGCGCCGCCCGGCGGTTCTCGCCTCGAACTGAGGCCGTACGGGGAACGCCTTATGACCAGGTGAAGGCGGGGTTCACCTTCATGCAGGCGTCGGTCTTGGCGCCGTTGAGGGCCTCCGCCGTGTCCGGGGTCGTGTCGTCCTCCGCCTTGGCCTTGTACGTCGTGCCCGTGCGCCAGTCGGCACCGACCACGAGCGTGACGCCCGAGACGTCCGTCGACTTCTTCACCGAACCGAACGGGATCCCCAGCGACTTGGCGACCTTCTGTGCGTCGCCCTCCAGATCGGCGCTCGGGTAGCGGATGACGGTCTTCTCCGCGGAGGTGGCCGTGGTCGTGTCCGCGGTCGTCCGCGTGAAGCCCTTGCCGAGGAGCAGGTTGCTCACCGTGGTCGCACGCCCGGAGACCGGGCCGAGCGCGGTCGTCCGCGTGCCGTTCTGCACGAGCACACCGATCTCGCCGGCCTCCGCGGCCGGGTCCGAGGAGGCCTTCTCCGCGGTGCTCGTCTTCTTCTTGTTCGTGCCGTCGAGCGAGATGTCCTCGCGGACCAGACGGAACAGCTTCGTGGCGTCCTCCGTGGGCTCCACGCGCGCGCCGACGTACCGGAAGGGCATCGTCGTCATGGTGATGCCCTTCGTGGGCACCTTCTTCAGCTCGCTGCTGAGGTCGTAGAGCTTCGCCACCGTGCCCAGGCCCTCGTCGACGGTGAGCGCGTTGGTGGCCGTCTCGGCGAGCGAGCGCAGCTTGCCCGGGTTGCTCAGCGTCGCGTTCTCGCGCAGCTGGCGCACCATGGCGTTCATGTACTGGTGCTGCGCCTTGGCCCGCGCGATGTCGCTGCCGTCCTCGAAGCCGTAGCGGGTCCGCAGCCACTGCAGGGCCTGCTTGCCCTTGATGTAGGTGGTGCCCTTCTCCAGCTTCAGCCCGGAGCCGTGTCCCAGGCTGTCCTTGGAGTAGATGTTCGCGTCCACGCACACCGGGACGCCGCCGATCGCGTCCGCCATCGACACCACACCCGAGAAGTCGATCTTCATGAAGTGGTCGATGTGGATGTCGGTGAGCTTCTCCCAGGTGGCCACCGTGCAGCCGGGGCCGCCGCGGCCGAGCGACTCGTTGGTCATCAGCCGTCCGACGGTCGCCGGGTACACCTTGCCGTTGTCCGGGTCCGTGCACTTGGGCATCCGCAGCAGCGTGTCGCGCGGCATGCTGACCACCGACATGTTGGTGCGGTCGGCGGAGACGTGCAGCAGCATCTGGACGTCGGCGAGCGGCACCCCGCCGAAGGTGTCCTTGGCGCCGCCGAGCTTCTGGTTCTCCTTGGTGTCCCGCGCGTCCGAACCGATCAGCAGGATGTTCAGCGGGGTCTGGCCGGCCGCGTTCGCCTTGGACTCGGCGGCCCTGTCCTTCTCGTCCCCGATGTTGAGCTTGTCCTTCTTTATGTTGTTGTTCAGGTGCTGGTAGTAGAGATAACCGGCACCGGCGGTGCCGAGTATCAGGACCGCCAGAACCGTCGCCGACCAGCGCAGGATGCGACGTCTGCGACGCGGGCGCTCTCCGCCCCCGCGCCGGCGCCCACCGCCTCCGCCGTGCCGGCCGTGCCCGCGCGGCTGCGGTCGCGGACCGTCGCCGTCACCCGCGCCGTCCGACCGGCCGCCGTGCCCGTCGTGGCGGCCCTCGTCCAGGTCCGGCCCGCCGGCCTGCCCGGCGCGTGGTCGCGTTCCCTCCCCACGCACACTGCTCTGCGCCATCTCCGTGCCTCCCCACCCTGCGCCCGCCGAACGGGCCCGTCCCGCGCTGTGTGTCCCTGTGCTGCGCCCCTGCGCCGTCGCGTCCGTCTCTGTGGACGCTTGTGTGGTGTTAGACGCACGACAGGCCCGTCAGGTCATCACCCGACGCACACCGATTTGTCTGCCGCGGCCCCTCGACCCCCGTCCGGCACACCGGACCGGCTTCGACGGGAGCGTACTTGAGGGTGCTCCGATCAGGGTTTCGCCGACGTTTCCGAGCCGGCCGGACCTGAACACGCCTCATCATTCTGCAGCCAGGTAAGAATTCCCTGTGGAGAGTCGGCGGGTTCGTCAGGGCCGCGGTTCCGGGATCCCGGAACCGCGGCCCTGACGAACCGCGCCTCAGAACCGGTAGGGCTTGTAGATCTCCATGCAGTCCCCGGTGTCCGCACCGTGCACCGCGTCCGCGCTGACGGGCAGGTCACCGGCCGACGGAACCGACTGCTTCGGATAGGCGGCGCCGCTGCGCCAGTCGGCGCCGACGGTCAGCGTGAGCGCGGTGACGTCGTCCGAGGCACGCACCTGGCCGCTCGGCACACCCAGTGCGGTGGCCACGGAGAGGGCGTCGGCCTTCCCCTGAGCACCCGCGCCCTTCGCGTACGTCACCAGGGTCCGTGCCTGCGGGTCCGGCGCCGTACTGGCGAGGGCCCGGGTGAACCCCTTGCCCTGCAGGGTGCTCGCGACGGCCGTGGCCCGCTGTCCCACCGCCGCCACGTCGTCGCCGCCCGTGCCGTTGACGACGCTGACCGCCAGCGTGCCCGCCGGTGCGGCCGCGGGGCCGGTGCTCGTCGCCGAGGGGCCGGGCGACGCGGACGCGCCGCCCTTGCCGGCCTTGCCGCCCTTGTCGAACGACACGTCGCCGCGGACCATCGCCCACACCTTGTCCGCGTCCGTGGCCGCGGGCACGAGGTGGTCCTTGTCCAGCGGATCCTGGATCGTGGGCATGGTCGTCATGGTGAACCGGCTGGTCGGCACGGTCTTGAGCTGCATACCGAGGTCGTACAGCTTCTTGACCGTCCCTATCTCCTCGGAGACCTTGAGGGACTTGGTCGCCGCCTCGGCCAGGTCCGTCAGACGCCCGCCGTCGGTGAAGACGTTCTGGTTCTTCAGCGTGCGGATCATCGAGTTCATGTAGATGTGCTGGGCCTTGGCGCGGCCCAGGTCGCTGAAGAAGGCGTGCCGGGTGCGCAGCCACTGCAGGGCCTCTTCGCCCTTGACGTTGTGCGTGCCGGCCTTCAGCTTCAGGCCGGATCCGCCGCCCACCCCCGGCAGCGGACGGTCCCACACGTTCTGCCGCACACAGACGTCCACGCCGCCGACCGCGTCCGCCATGTCCACCACACCGGCGAAGTCGATCATCATCCAGTGGTCGATGTACACCCCGGTCAGGTTCTGCCAGGTGGCCAGCGTGCAGCCCGGACCGCCACGGGCCAGCGACTCGTTGATGATGGTGTTCTTCGCGGCGTACTTGTCCCCGGTGTCGGGGTCGGTGCACTTCGGGATGTCGACCCGGGTGTCCCGCGGAATGCTCACGACGGAGGCGCTCTTGCGGTCCGCGGACAGGTGGATCAGCATCTGGACGTCGGCCCGCGGCTTGCTGCCGACGCTGTCCTTGTCGCCGCCCAGCTTCACGTTCTTCGCCGAGTTACGGCTGTCGGAGCCGATCATCAGGATGTTCAGCGGGGTCTGCCCGTCCGCGTTGGCCTCCCCCTTCTTGACCCCTGACTCACCGCTGTTGCGCTGGCCCTTCTTGATGTTGCCGTTCAGGTGCAGGTAGTAGAGGTATCCGGCGCCGGCCGTCCCGAGTATCAGGACGGCCACGGTTATCGCGAACCAGCGGAGCACACGGTGCCGGCCGGGTCTGCGCCGACCGGACCGCTGCCTGCCGCGCCGGCCGCCGGAAGCGCGCCGGCTGCCACCGGAGCCGCCCCGGCCGCCGCTGCCGCCCCCGTCCGAAGCCGGGTCCGAGCCCGCGACCGGGGTCGGGTCCTGCGCCGTACCCGGCGCTGAACCGTTTCCCCTCCCCGGTCCGCCGGCCCGCCTTACGCCCCGCCGCGTGCGCTCCCCGCGCACACCACTCTGCGCCATCCCGCTGTTCTCCCCACCCCTGGCGCCACACCGCATACGAGTGCGTCCCCGCGCGCGTACGACTTCGTACGGCGCGGGGACGCATCCGTCAGCTCACTTGGCGCACACCGTCTTGTCCGCTGTGGACTTCTCGACGTCCGGCGCCTTGGAGGTCATCGGGACCCCGGCGCCCTTGAAGTCCTTGCCCAGGGTCAGCACGATCGCCGGAAGTCCCTGGGCGTTCTTCTCACTCTCGCCGGGCTTCATCGCCGAAGCGGGCAGCCCCATGAGGTCCGCCAACTTCCGTGCCTGATCAGCCTGGTCGGGAGAGTACTCGAGGGTTGTCTTGCTGAGCGGCGCGTCCGCGTTGCCGAGCTGGCTCGACTTGAGCACGCCCTCGTCGTTCTGAAGCCAGTTGAGGGTCTCCTGCGCGGAACCGGACTCGGCGCCGCCGTTGTAGATGTCGACCCGGATGTCGGAGGCGGTGGAGCGGGAGCCCTTGAGGCGGGCGGCGACCGCGGCCTTCTCCTTCTTCGCCTTCTGCTTGACGGTCGTCAGCGAGACGTCGTCCTTGATGGCGGAGAAGAGCGAGGGGGCCCTCGTCCGGTCGACGACGACCGTCGCGTGGACCTTCTCGGCCGGGTTGTCGATCACGGGCACCGTCGTGAACGAGATGTTCTTCGGCGGCACCTTCTTCAGCTCCATGGCCATGTCCTTGAGCGTGCTGACCTTGCCGATGCCCTTGTCCACGGTGAGCGCCTTGGTGGCCGCCTCGGCCAGATCCAGCAGCTTGGTGGGGCTCGTGAGGGTCTTGCTGGAGCTCATCTTGCGCATCAGCGAGGCCATGAACTGCTGCTGCACCTTGATGCGGTCGAGGTCGCCCTGGTTGCCGAAGCTGTGCCGGGTGCGGACGAAGGCGAGTGCCTGCTCACCCTCGATGTTGTGCTTCCCGGCGGAGAGCTTGAGATGCGAGTCGGGGTCGTTGACGTCCTTGGCGAGACAGACCTCGACACCGCCCACCGCCGAGGTCAGCGTCTTGACCGCGTTGAAGTCGACCATCGCGAAGTGGTCCGGCTCGATGCCGGTGACCGCCTTGACCGTGCGCATGGTGCAGCCCGGGTCCCGCTTCTCCTGGCCGAGGCTGGTGTTGAAGCGCACGTTGTCCGTGCCCGTGATGGTCTTGATGCTGCCGTCGTCCTGAATCGTGTCGCAGTCCGGGACGTTCACGATCAGGTCGCGCGGGATGCTCAGCGCGGTCGCGTTCGTTCGGTCCTTGGAGACGTGCAGCAGGATGTTGGTGTCGGCGTGCCCGACGCTGTTCTTGTCGCCGTAGCCCTCGTTGCCGGAACCGGTGCGCTTGTCCGTGCCGATGATCAGCAGGTTGAAGGCCTCGTCCTTGCTGAAGCCGCTCTTGGCCGCGTCACCGACGTCCTTCGTGGTGACGTTGCCCTCAAGGTGCTTGAGGTAGGCGTAGGCCGCCGCGGAGACCGCGATGAGCACGAAGGCCATCGTGCCGCCGGTCCACAGCAGTATTTTCTTCGTCCGCGACTTCTTGGACTTCGTCCGTCCCCGCCGCCGCCCGGGAGGCGGCTCGGCCGGCGCGCCGCGGCGTCTGCGCGGCCCCGGCACCTCGGTGTCCGAAACGGCGCCGGAAGCCTGGCGCGAACCCCGGCCCGGCGCGGTGCGTCCGCCCGCCGCAGCGGGAGCCGCACGACGGGCGGATCTACGGGGACCGGGAACTCCCGACTGCGCAGCGGAAGGCTGCAGTCGCAGTTCGTAGTCACCGGTATCGGGGTTGAGTACCCACTGGTCTGCGGGGTCGATATCGTCCGCCCGCCCACGGCCTTGCGCGTCCACGGTTGCTTGAGTCCTCCGTCGGGGCCACGCGGCGCCTTTCCCCCCTCAGAAGGCGCTCGGTCAGTCGGTCCAGCAGTGCGCGACCCCAGGTCGGTCCTCGTGGTCGGGTGCACCGGATCGCTCACACTATCCGCCCAGTTCAGCGTCAAGCGACGACGGTGACAAATTCCACCCCCTACAACTGGGCAATCCGCCTTATTTCTCAGAGAGTTCTTAGCTCAGGCGTTCCCCGCCTTGGCGTGCGCTTTACCCGCAGGTGTCCTCGGCGGCCGTGTTTCCGCGAAAAGTGGGTGCGGGATCGGGAGTACCGGCACGAGAACCGGCCCGCTTTCCGGCGGACTTTCCGTCGTCGTACGACTCCTCTTCGTAGTCGTACCCGGATTCGTACTCGGATTCGGACGACGAGTCGTACGCGCCTTCGCCGCCGCCTTCGGTCGGGTTCTTCTTCGGAAGCGGCTTCTGGGCCTGCGTCGGCGGGGCCTGCGTCGGCGGGGCCTGCGTCGGCGGGGCCTGAGTCGGGGTGGGCGTCGGGGTTCGCTCGGGGGGCTGCTTCGGGGTTTCCTTCGTGACCTCGACGGCCGTGTCCGTGCGCAGCCGCGCGAAGAGTTCCTTCGCCGCGGGCTCCACGAGCTGGTCGCGATTGGTGTCGTGGACGTACGGAGTCCGCGGCACGGTCAGGAATTGCACACGTTCCGTGGGGATGTGGCGCAGGCCGCGCACGAGTTGGTACAGCCCGCGCAGGCTCGCCAGTTCCGGGTCCGTGGTGAGGGAGGACGTGGCCGCGTCGAGCACCGGATAGAGCTTCACGGGATTGAGCAGGACATCGTTGCTCTGCACCTTGTTGACGAGCGCGCCGAGAAAACGCTGCTGGCGTTCCATGCGGTCGGTGTCGCTGCCGTCGCCGAGGGACTTGCGGGCGCGTACGTATCCGAGCGCCTGCTCGCCGTCGAGCGTCACCTTGCCCGCGGGCAGCCGCAGCTTGGCCGCCTTGTCGTTCACCGGGTCCTTCAGGCACACCTCGACGCCGTCGACCGCGTCGACCATCTCCTTGAAGCCGTAGAAGTCCACGACCATGTGGTGGTCGACACGGATGTTCGTGAGCTTCTCGACGGTCCGGATCGTGCAGGCCGAGCCGCCGGTCGCGAAGGCGTAGTTGAACATCGCGAACACCGGCTCGGTGCGGGTGCCGTCCGGGCGGCGGCAGCCGGGCACGTCCACCATCAGGTCACGGGGCAGCGAGACGGCGGTCGCGCTGCGCCGGTCGGCGGACAGGTGAAGCAGGATCGTGGTGTCGGACCGCTCGGTGCCGGAGTCGCGCCCGTACTTGCGGTTCTCGTCCCCCGACCGTGAGTCCGACCCGATCAGCAGGATGTTCTGCGCGTCGCGCACCAGCGCGGTGGGCCGCTCCTTCTCGTACCGGGCGAGCTCGGCGGCCGCGGCGTTGTCCGGAGTGATGTTCGCGTCCAGCTTCTCGTACGCGGCCCAGCCGGCCCCGGCCACGCCCAGCACCAGCACGGCGACCCCGATCGCGGTGTACCGCAGCAGCCGCCGCCGCCGTCGTATGACCCCGGCGCCGGTCGGGGATGCTCCCGAGGGCATGCCTGCGCTGTCGGTCACGGAGCGGTCCACCCCTCATGGCGTACGAGCGTGTCGTCCTGCGGTGCTCTTACGACGATGGCGCGGGGTGGGGGTGGGGCGCGGCCGTTGGAGGGCCGAACGGGTGACCTGGCCCGGTTCCGCTAACGGCGCGTAGCCGTCACCCGCTCGCTCTCGATCCGCTTCGCGAGGGCGTCCTCGCCCAGCTGCCCGAGATGGCGGCACAGCACCACGGAGCCGCCGGTCGCGAGCGGCGCGTACAGCCCGGCGCTGAGCCCCTCCCACGTGTCGTACGACGCCCCGGACAGCAGGCGCGACCCGGGCCCGGTCAGGTCGAGCGCGGGTGCGTCGGCCCGGGCCCGTTCGACGACCTCCGCGCTCGTGTACTCGCCCCCGGCGACGATCAGCGCGGGTGCCTCCGGGTCCACGGGCGCGTACGCCTGGAAGTGGTCCCCCTGGCCGGGCACCTCGACGGCGTAGTCGGCGAAACCGGCGGGCGGCTGCGGGAAGCGTCCGCCGAGCGGCCGCAGCGCCAGGGCGATGCGTTCGCCGGAGCAGGCGCGCGCGGCGTCGAGGGTGTCGGGCCCGCTGACGACGAGGTCGGCGGCGGCCGGGTCGCCCGCGACGTCCGCGACGACGCCCACCGAGGAGCAGGCCAGCAGCCACACCGCCGTCTGCCAGTGCGCGGGCAGCAGCAGCGCGACCCGGTCCCCGGGCTCGGCGGACAGTTCGCCCTGGAGGAGGTTGGCGGTCTTGGCCACCCAATTGGCGAAGGTGGCCACGGACAATTCGACCCGTTCGCCGGTGGCGTCGTCGTAGAAGGTCACCAGGGGGCGCGCGGGGTCCGCGGCGAGCGCGGATCGCAGCAGGTCGGCAGGGGTGCGGTCGGTGGCGTTCACGCGGGCAAGCGTACGCGGGGGCCGTGGCGGGGCCGCCCGGTCAGGTCAACGCGGGGCCCCGGACGGGCCTCGGAGGGCCACCGGTTCGGACGAGCGCAGCCGACGGTCCGTCAATTCCCGGATGGACAGATATGTATGACTATGTCCAGGATCAGGAGCATGCGTGGATTCCTTGCTACCTCGGTCGGCGTCACCTGTGCGGCCGCACTCGCCCTTCCGCTGGCCCTGCCCGCCCCGGCGCAGGCCGGAGCCCCGGCGCGGACGTCCGAGCCGGCCGCCCCCGGCAGCACCCAGTCCCTGCCGCTCGTCCCCCTCGCGGGCACCCGGGCGCTCGGCTCCACCGCGTCCGAACAGGGGCTCTCCAGACGGGACGTACGGTCGTTCTCGCTGGTCGGCGTCGTATGGGACAACCCCGACAGTGAGCTGCACGGCCGCGTCCAGGTCCGCACCCGCGCCGCCGGAACCACCCACTGGTCCGGCTGGCAGGACGTCGAGACGCACTACTCCGACGACGCGGCCGACCTGGACAGCGCCGAGCGCACCTCGGGACGCGTCCGCGGGGCCACCGCACCGCTGTGGGTGGGCGCCTCGGACGGCGTCGAGGTGCGCGTCCAGGCGACGCTGGAGGCGGGCGACGAACGGACGGGAGTGACCGCCGACTCCCCGCTTCCCAGGGGCATGCACCTCGAACTGGTGGACCCCGGCGCGGATCCCGTCAGTGCCCCGGCCGGCCACGCGGAGGCGCTACGGGCGGAGCCGGCGAGCGGCGCATCAGGCGTGTCAGCCGCATCAGCTGTGTCGGCCGTATCGACCGGCGCGGCTGCCGCGGCCGGCGCGCTGACCGCGGAGACGGTCGAGGCCTCCGCCGCCAACGCCGGACTCGCCCCGCTCGGCGCCACGGAGATCCCGGCGCTCACCAAGCAGCAGACCGAACGGGACCCGGCCACCCGGGAACTGCCGTCCGTCCAGGACGGCGAACGGCGCCTCCAGCCGTACATCGGACCGCGCCCGCGCATCATCACTCGCCGCGGCTGGGGCGCCGACGAGCGGCTGCGCGAGCGCGGCTTCGTCTATACGAAGAAGGTCAAGGCGGCCTTCGTGCACCACACGGCTTCGGGCAACAAGTACAGCTGCTCCCAAGCTCCTTCGGTCATCCGCAGTATCTACCGCTACCACGTGGAGAGCAGTGGCTGGCGCGACATCGGCTACAACTTCCTCGTCGACAAGTGCGGGAACATCTACGAGGGTCGTGCGGGCGGTGTGGCAAAACCCGTCATGGGCGCCCACACTCTCGGGTTCAACACCAACAGCATGGGGATCGCCGTCCTCGGCACCTACGGCTCCACCAAGCCGACCCGTGCCGCGCTCAGGGCCATCGCCCGGCTCACCGCATGGAAGCTCGGTCTCTACGGTGCGAATCCGCGCGGCAAGACATACCTGAAGTCCGGGGGTGGCAATCTCTACCGAAAAGGAAAGAACGTACGACTCAATGTGATCTCCGGCCATCGGGACGGGTTCGCCACGGAGTGCCCCGGAAGGCTCCTGTACGGCAAGCTCGGCACGGCCCGGACCACGGCGGCCCGCTACCAGGGGCGATAACTGCTGGTGCGGCCGTCGAAGGCGCCATCGAACGGTCTGCATACACTGGCCCGCCGTGACACCGTTTCGGCGGGCCCCAGCAGGAAGCAGAGACGACAGGTGACAGAAGCGATCCTCCTGGTCGGCGGCAGAGGCACCCGGCTGCGTCCGCTCACGATGAACACCCCCAAGCCGATGGTCCCGGCGGCGGGTGTCCCCTTCCTCACCCACCAGCTGGCGCGAGCGAGAGCGGCGGGCGTCGAGCACATCGTCCTGGCGACCTCCTATCTGGCCGAGGTCTTCGAGCCCTACTTCGGCGACGGCTCGGCGCTGGGCCTCCACCTCGAATACGTCACCGAGGAGGAGCCCCTCGGCACGGGCGGCGCCATCCGCAACGTGGCCGCGCGGCTGCACTCCGGGCCCGACGACCCGGTCCTGATCTTCAACGGCGACATCCTGACCGGCCTGGACATCCCGGCGCTGGTCGCCACGCACCGCTCGTCCCGCGCGGACGTCTCCCTCCACCTCACCCGTGTCGAGGACCCGCGCGCCTACGGTCTCGTCCCCACGGACGCGACCGGCCGCGTCACCGCGTTCCTGGAGAAGCCGCAGACGCCCGAGGAGATCGTCACCGACCAGATCAACGCGGGGGCGTACGTCTTCCGCCGCTCGGTCATCGACACGATCCCGGCGGGCCGCCCGGTCTCGGTGGAACGCGAGACGTTCCCGGACCTCCTCGCCACCGGAGCCCACCTCCAGGGAATGGTCGACTCCACCTACTGGCTGGACCTCGGCACCCCCCAGGCCTTCGTACGCGGCTCCGCCGACCTGGTCCTGGGCCGCGCCCCCTCCCCGGCCGTCCCCGGCCGCTGCGGCGACCGTCTGGTCCTGCCCACCGCCTCCGTCGCCCCGGACGCCAAGCTGACCGGAGGCACGGTCGTCGGCGACGGCGCGTACGTCGGCGAGGGCGCCCGCATCACCGGCAGCACCCTCCTCGACGGCGCCGTCGTCGAACCCGGCGCCGTCATCACCGACTCCCTCATCGGCGCCCACGCCCGCATCGGCGAACGCTCCCTGCTCACCGGCACGGTCATCGGCGACGGCGCGATCATCGGCCCCGACAACGAACTCCGCGAGGGCGCACGCATCTGGTGCGACGCGAGGATCCCGGCGGCGTCGATCCGCTTCTCGTCGGACCAGTAAGGGCTGTTCAGCCCGTCCGGCGTTTGAGGACGAGCGCGAAGCGCGAAAAGGGGGGAAAGGGGGCGAAGCCCCCAGGAGGACGGGACGGGAAGGGGCGGAGGGGGCGAAAAAGCCAGTGGCCCCCGCCCCCGCCCCCACCCCGGCCCGCCGGGGTTCACAACCGCCCGATGTCCCCCCGGTACATCCGCGGAGCCCGCCGCGCAGGCGTACGCCCCGACAGCAGGATCAACCGAGCGGCCCGATGCCGCTGCCCCGCATAGGGCGCGAGCAGCGACAACATCACGGAGTCGTCCGCGTCCCGGTCGCCCGCCAGGGCATACCCCACGATCCCGGGAAGGTGCAGGTCCCCGACCGTCACCGAATCCGGATCCCCATGACTGCGCTGAACCACCTCCGCCGAGGTCCACGGCCCCACCCCCGACACCAGCTCCAGCCGGGCCCGCGCGGCCTCCGGCGCGAACCCCACGGCCTCCTCCAGCCGCGCCGCCACCCGGACCGCCCGCAGAATCGTCGAGGCCCGCTTGTTGTCGACCCCGGCCCGGTGCCACTCCCAGGACGGGATCAGCGCCCAGGTCCGCGGCGCGGGCATCACGTACATCCGCTCGGGTGCGGGCCCCGGCGCCGGCTCCCCGTACTTCCGTACGAGCAACCGCCATGCCCGGTACGCCTCGTCCGTGGTGACCTTCTGCTCCAGGACGGAGGGGATGAGCGACTCCAGCACCAGCCCGGTGCGGGTCAGCCGCAGCCCGGGCCGCAGATGGCGCGTGGCTGCCACGATCCGGTGCCGCGGCTCGAACGCCGACGGGTCGTCCGAGGAGCCGAGCATCTCGGGCAGCTGCTCCAGCAACCACTCGGCCCCGGGCCCCCACGCCTCGCCGCCGGCCACCCCGCCCCGCAGCGCGACCCGCAGCGTTCCGGGCCCGGCGGGCGTCCGGCTGGTCCGCCACACGGACCCGTCCGGCGTCGTACGAAAGGTCGGGTCTCCAGGCCCTCGCCGCAGCGGCCCGAGCACCAGCCCGAGGTCGAGCGGGCCGTCGGGCGTCCACGTACGCCGGCGCGCGGGCGCGGGCGCAGGGCGCGGCACTCCCGAGGGCACGGCGACATGCCCGCCGCGCACGGTCGTACGCGTGGGTCGCGGAGCGAAACGTCCAGCCACGAGGGAGACCCCAGAGGTGCTCGGGATACAGCAGATGCCCTACGAGGGTAGGCGCCCCCGCCCCCCGGTACACCCGACTCGGTGCACCTCACCCGCGCCCCGACTCAGCGCACCTCCACGAACGCCGCCGCGTCCCGCTCCGGCCGGGGCCTGGGCGGCTCCGCCGCGTGCCCCACGGCCACCGCACCCATCGGGTCCCATCCCTCCGGCAGCTCCAGCGCATCCCGTACGACATCCCGGCAGAACATCGTCGACGACACCCAGGCGGAGCCGAGCCGCTCCCCGGCGAGGGCGACCAGGAAGTTCTGGACGCCCGCACCGGCGGCGACGACGAACATCTCCCGCTCGGCCCCGTCGCGACGCGCGTCCCCGTACGCGTGGGAGCCGTCCATGACCAGGCACGGCACGACCAGATACGGCGCCTTGCGCAGCACGTCACCGCGGCGTACCCGCTTGGCGACGGACTCCTCCGTCTTCCCGTCGCGCCGCAGATCGGCGATCCACGCATCGCGCATGGCGTCCAGCAGCCGGGTCCGGGAGTCCTGCGACTCCAGCAGCACGAACCGCCAGGGAGTGGTGTGGTGCGGCGCGGGCGCGGTGACGGCCGCGGCGACCGCCCGCCGGACGGCGCCCGGGTCCACCGGCTCGTCGGTGAAAGCCCGGACGGTACGCCGCTGGGTCACCGCTTCCCGTACGGCCTCCGACGTGCCGAGGCGGAACATGTCGTCCTGCGCACCCCGCACCATCGCCCGCGTTCCCTCGCCGTCGTCCTCGGCCAGCACATGGGCCAGCCCGCGCACGACGGCGACGGGCAGCCCGGCGGCCTTGCCCTTGACCAGGTCGCCCGCGGCGGCGAGTTCGTCGGCCGTGGCGACGACCGTCGCGCTGAGCGGATTGCCGTGCGCGTCGGTGCCCCCGCGCAGGTCGTCCAGCACCCGGACGCCCGCGGCGCCGATGGCGACATCGGTGAGCCCGGTCCGCCAGGGCCGCCCGAAGGTGTCGGTGACGACGACGCCGACATTCACGCCGAGGGCGTCGCGCAGCCCGTCCCGGATCGCCCGGGCGGACGCGTCGGGGTCCTCGGGCAGCAGCAGCACGGTCCCGGCGGGGGTGTTGGAGGCATCGACCCCGGCGGCGGCCATCACGAGCCCCTGCCGGTTCTCGACGATCCGCAGGGCCCCGCGGCGCGCCACGACCCGCACGGTCTCGGCGTCGATGGCCGCTTCCCGGTCCGTCGCCTCGACGACGCGCCCCTCCGCCTTGGAGACGATCTTCGAGGTGACGAGCAGGACGTCCCCGTCGACGAGCGCGGGCTCGGCGACGGCGATCAGCTTGGCGAGGTCGTCACCCTGCCGGACCTCGGGCAGCCCGGGCAGCGCCCAGACCCGGTAGCCCACGGGCTCTCCGCGTTCGCCCCCACGCCCTTCGGTCACGGTGTCCGCACCTCCTCCGCCAGCGCCAGCGCCTCACGCGCCATCTGTGCGGTGGTGTCGAGGTCGGACATCATCAGGGGCACGGCCCGGCACCGGATGCCGGCCTCCTCCACCCGCTCCACGGCCCCCGCGTCCACCGTGTCGACGAGCCAGCCGTCCAGCAGTCCCGAGCCGTAGTGCTCGGCGACCGCGGCGGCCGTGGACTCGACACCCACCGCCGCCAGTACCTTGTCGGCCATGCCGCGCACGGGCGCGTCCCCGACGATGGGGGAGAGGCCGACCACGGGGACGCCCGCGTCGGCGATCGCCTCGCGGATCCCGGGCACGGCGAGGATCGTGCCGATGGAGACGACGGGGTTGGACGGCGGGAAGAGGATCACGTCCGCCTCGGCGATGGCCTCCAGCACACCGGGCGCGGGCTTGGACTGCTCGGCACCGACCGGCACCACGGCCAGCGCGTCCACGGAGGCCCGCAGCCGCACCCAGTACTCCTGGAAGTGGATCACCTTGCGCTCCCCGTCGGTCTCGACGGCCACATGCGTCTCCACGCGGTCGTCGGACATGGGGAGCAGGCGCACTCCGGGCTTCCACCGGTCGCACAGCGCCTCGGTGACGGCGCTGAGGGGGTAGCCCGCGCCGAGCATCTGCGTCCGCACGATGTGCGTCGCGAAGTCGCGGTCGCCGAGCCCGAACCACTCGGGGCCCACTCCGTACGCCGCGAGCTCCTCCTTGAGGTGGAAGGTCTCCTCGGCCCGCCCCCAGCCCTGCTCCTCGTTGATGCCGCCGCCGAGCGTGTACATCACCGTGTCGAGGTCCGGGCAGACCTTCAGCCCGAAGAGATGGATGTCGTCCCCGGTGTTGCCGATGACCGTGATGTCGGCGTCCGGCACGGCCCGCTGAACACCACGCAGGAACCGGGCACCACCGATACCGCCTGCCAGAACCACAATGCGCATGAGGACAAGTCTTGCAGGCGGGTACGACAACGCGTCAGGCGGTCAGGCAACGCGGGAGGCGGTTCAGGCGACCTCGGCCTCGATCTCGGCCTCGGCGCACTGCGACGCGTGCATCGGCATCTCGGTCAGGCCCGGGTAGTAGACGTGCAGGCTGACGGCCGGTTCCAGGGAGTCGTTGGCGACCTCGTGGACGTACCCCGGCGCGAAGACCCGCTGCGTGCCGGCGCTCAACGCGCGCGTGCCGCGCTCGGTGCGCTCGGTCAGGGCGCCGTCCAGGACCGTGAGTACGCCGGAGGAGCCGCCGTGGTCGTGCAGACCGCTGCCCTGTCCGGGCACCCAGGAGAGCAGCCAGACCTCGTAGCCGGGGCCGGTGCGCAGCCGGTGGTACCAGCGGGAGGCGGCGTCGTACCGGACGAGGTGCTCCCACTGGGAGCGGTCGGCGGCGATGGAGCGGGCCAGGCCGACGAAGTCGGCCACGGTGGCCGGGTGTTCGCGCGGCGGCTGGAGAAGGTGGGGTACTTCGAGGATGTCGCCGGCGATCTGGAGGTCGCTGTCGCTGTTCATGGATGCGGTGGTTCCTCGGCATCGAGTGCTGGGGTGGGGAGGACCATTTCCGCCCGGTTCGCGGACGGGAGGGGCGCCCTGGTGCGGGCGGGGGGTTCGCCCCGGTGGGGGCGGAGGCATCAGCCGGAGCGCGGAGGACTCAACAGCTGGGACAGCAACAGAAACAGCTACAGCGAGCGCGGGCAGCACCGTGGGACCCGGCGGAGCGGGTCGAGGTGAGTGCCGAGTTCGCGAGCATGCCCACAAGGACACCGGTTCACACTTCGGCTGTCAACTCGATGTCCGCCATGTGGGAGATGTTTCACCTCATCCGGTTCATCTGGCTGGCGAAAGGTTTGTTCAGGAGCCGCCCCGGACACATGGCGCACAACCGGGCGCACAAACCTCGCCGCGAACCCGTGATCCGAATGTGATCAGGTTCGCTTCGATGTTCGCGTCGGAACGAGATCGAACTCCTGGGCGTCCTTCCCTGTAGCGGGTCGGGAGCCCGGTCAGGCCCTCCGATGGCTGTCAGGGTTTATGCCGATTTGAACACTTTCCGCATAGCCTTGGTTCCGCAGAGTGAATAAGGGGCCCAATAGCAGATCTCGGCTTGACTGGCCCGGATCGGCACACTTGTAATTTCACTCGTGTCGTTCAGCCGAAATCGGGAACGGCAGCATCACGGGGACGCGAAAGACAGACGAGGGGCGCACATGACCGAGCTGGTGCAGCAACTGCTGGTCGACGACGCGGACGAGGAACTCGGCTGGCAGGAGCGCGCGCTGTGCGCCCAGACCGACCCCGAGTCCTTCTTCCCCGAGAAGGGCGGCTCCACCCGCGAGGCCAAGAAGGTCTGCCTCGCCTGCGAAGTCCGTTCCGAATGCCTCGAATACGCGCTCGCCAACGACGAGCGGTTCGGCATCTGGGGCGGCCTGTCCGAGCGCGAACGCCGCCGCCTCAAGAAGGCAGCCATCTGAGAGCGGTCGTCCGGGAGCAGCTGCTTCGAGAGCGGTTGTCCGAGACCTGAGAAGTCCCGACCTCGGACGTCGGGCCCCGGGGCGGGCGTCGTACAGGCGATCGTCAAGCGGCCGCAGTCCGAAAACATCCGTACGCGCGCGTGAGCGCGAAGGCCGGGTGCCGCCGACCAATCGGCACACACCCTTACGTAACGATCGGCCCGTCGCAGGTGGGTTGTCCACAGGCGGCGGGCCGCTCTGTTGGCCAGCCGTTAGTGTGGGCCCTCGTCCGAGACGTCACGCTGTCCCCGCCGGACACAGACGTCCACCGCAGTCCATCGAACCGGGGCCTGTACCTCGATGTCCGTGCACAGCCATTCGGCAGCCCATCACGACACCGCTGCCACCCCTGAGTTCCCGCGTCACGTGGTGACCGCGGTGCTCGTCTCCCACGACGGCGCCCGCTGGCTGCCCGAGGCGCTCGCCGGGCTGCTCGGCCAGGAGCGCCCCGTGCAGAACGCGGTGGCGGCCGACACCGGCAGCGCGGACGAATCCGCCCAGCTGCTGACCGACGCGCTCGGCGCCGACCGGGTCCAGCACCTCGCCCGGCGCACCGGCTTCGGCCAGGCCGTCGAGGAAGCCTCCCGCACCGCGGGCGTACTGACCCCGGACGACCTGCCCTACCTCAAGCGCCCCAGCGGGTGGGACCCCGTCACCCGCAGCTGGCGCGACGACGCGTACGACCTGCCGGAGTTCCCGCACGGCGAGCCCGAGCAGTGGCTGTGGCTGCTGCACGACGACTGCGCCCCCGAGCCGGACGCCCTGTCCCAGCTGCTCCGGGTCGTCGAGAGCGAGGCGGAGCTCGGCCGGCAGGTCGCCGTCGTCGGACCCAAACTCCGCGGCTGGTACGACCGCAAGCAGCTGCTGGAAGTCGGCGTCACCATCGCCCACTCCGGCCGCCGCTGGACGGGCCTGGACCGCCGCGAGCAGGACCAGGGCCAGCACGACCACGTACAGCCCGTGCTCTCCGTCTCCACCGCCGGCATGCTGATCCGGCGCGACGTCTTCGAGCAGCTCGGCGGCTTCGACCGGCGGCTGCCCCTGATGCGTGACGACGTCGACCTGTGCTGGCGCGCCACCGCCGCGGGCCACCGCGTCCTGATCGCCCCCGAAGCGGTCGTACGACATGCCGAGGCGGCCTCCCGCGAGCGCCGCACCGTCGACTGCGTGGGCCGCACCTCCGCGTCCCCGCACAAGGTCGACAAGGCGGGCGCCGCCTACACCCTGCTCGTCAACGCCCGTACGGCGGCGCTGCCCTGGATCCTCCTCCGGCTCGTCCTCGGCACCCTGGTGCGCACCGTCGCGTATCTCGTCGGCAAGGTCCCCGGCCAGGCCGCCGCCGAGATCCGCGGCCTGCTCGGGACGCTGCTGCGGCCCGAGCGGATCATCGCGGGCCGTCGCAGACGCGGCGATTCCCAGATCGACAAGGGTGAACTGCGCGCGCTGTTCCCGCCACCCGGCGCGACGGTGCGGGCCACCATCGAACAGGTCGCGGGCAGCCTCGTGGGCCGCTCCGATCCCGAGGTCGCCCCCGGTGCCGGACGGCACGGCAGCGCGGTCGAGTCCGGACCCGGCGGCGACGACGCCGACTTCCTGGAGGTCGAACAGTTCGCCAGGCTCAAGCGCGTGGCCCGCAAGCCCGGCCCGATGCTCTTCGTGGTGCTGCTGTTCGTCTCGCTCATCGCCTGCCGCGAACTGCTCGGCGGGGGCGCGCTGGCGGGCGGCGCGCTGCTGCCCGCGCCGGCCGACTCCTCCGAGCTCTGGTCGCGCTATCTCGACGGCTGGCATCCGGTCGGCGCGGGCGGCACGCAGTCCGCGCCGCCGTATCTCGCGCTCGTCGCCATGCTGTCCAGCCTGCTCTTCGGCTCCACCGGGCTCGCGGTCACCGTGCTCCTCGTCTGCTCGGTGCCGCTGGCCGGCTTCACCGCGTACTTCGCCTCGCGGCCCCTGGTCGAGTCGCGGCTGCTGCGCGCCTGGGCTTCCGTCGCGTACGCCTTCCTGCCCGCCGCCGCCGGCGCGCTCGCCGGTGGCCGCCTCGGCACCGCCGTCCTCGCGATCCTGCTGCCGCTCATCGCGCGCGCGGGCATCGCCGCGAGCGGCCTCGCGCACTCCTCCGGGTCGCGCGGCAGCTGGCGCGCGACCTGGGCGTACGCCCTGCTGCTGACGTTCACCACGGCCTTCACGCCGATCGTGTGGCCCATCGCGCTGATCCTCGGCATCGCCCTGCTCGCGGTGCGCCGGGGCGACATCGCGGCCTACGGGCTGCGCTTTCTCGCCCAGCTCGGCACCCCGCTGCTGATCCTCGCCCCCTGGTCGCTGACGCTGCTCCCGTTCGGCTTCTTCAAGGAAGCCGGTCTGGAGTACGGCGACAGCGCGGCCTCCGCGTTCGGCCTGCTCGGCGCGAGCCCGGGCGGCCCCGGCACCGTCAGCGGGCTGATGCTCATCGGCATCGTGCTCGCCGCGCTGGCCGCCTTGCTGCGCTCCGAGCGGCAGGCCGGGATCCGGACGGCCTGGGCCATCGCCCTGGTGGCGCTCGTCTTCGCCGTCCTGTCCAACGGCTCCGCATGGGCCGGGCCCGCCACCCTCGTCTACGGCCTCGCCCTCCTCGCCGCTGCCGCACTCGGCGCGGACGGGGCACGCGCGCGTGTCGCCGAGCAGAGCTTCGGCTGGCGCCAGCCGGTCGCCGCGCTCATCGCGTTCGCCGCCGCCGCGGGCCCGCTGCTCCTCGCCGCCGGATGGATGATCCGCGGCGCCGACGGGCCCCTGGAGCGCCGCGACCCGGTGCAGGTGCCCGCGTTCGTCGCCGAGGAGAGCGGCACCCGCGACCAGGCCCGCACCCTCGTCCTCGACAGCGCCTCGGCGGCCAGGGTCGGCTACACCCTGGTCCGCGGATCCGGCGCCCGCCTCGGCGACGCCGAACTCGCTGCGGAGAACGCGGAGAACACCGAGAACAAGAAGCTCGACAAGGTCGTCGCCAACCTGGTCGCGGGCTCCGGCGCCGACCAGGCCGACGAACTGGGCGGCTTCGCCGTGCGCTACGTACTCGTCCACAAGGGCGCGCCTCGCGAGATGAGCCGCGTCCTGGACGCCACACCCGGACTGACCCGGCTCAGCCAGCAGGACGGCAGCGCCCTTTGGCGTGTCGACCGGCAGGTCTCGCGTGCCGCGATCGTCCCCAAGTCCGGTGACCCGCAGCCGATCGCCGCGGGCCCCGTCGACCTCCACACGACCATCCCCTCCGGCGCGGCGGGCCGCGTACTGCGCCTCGCCGACACCGCCGACGAGGGCTGGACCGCCACGCTCGACGGCACCCCGCTCACCCGCACCACGGTCGACGGCTGGGCGCAGGGCTTCGAACTCCCCGCCTCCGGTGGCAAGTTGGACGTCACCTTCGACGCACCGGTGAGCCACGCCGGCTGGCTGTGGGCGCAGGGCGCACTCGCCGTCATCCTCGTGGTGCTCGCTCTGCCCGGGCGGCGCCGTGACGTCGACGACGACCTTCCCGAAGAGCCCGTCATCCCCGCCCAGGAGGTCACCGGCGAGGGCCGCCGCGCCCGCCGCCTGCGCGCCCAGGCCGAGGCGGAACAGGCGGAACAGGCCGCACAGACAGGGCAGGACGCCGCCCAGGACTACGACATCCCGTCTCCTCCTTCGCAGGAGACACCCGACGCCCCGGCCGCGGTCCCCCAGCAGCACTCCTACGACGAGTGGGAGACCCCGACCTACGCGGGCGCCGAGTACAACACCTACGGCGGCGAGCAGTACCAGGGCCAGCAGCAGTACCCGGCGGGCACGTACGAGCAGCCGTACCAGGCCGACCCCTACCAGGGCGGCCAGTACGACCCGTACGCCTACGGGGGGACGCAGGCGTCGTACGACCAGACGTACACCCAGGGCTACGACCCGGCGGCGTACGACCCGGAGCAGCCCCCGATGCCGCCGCAGCCGCCGCACGGCAACGACAGTGAGCGCCCCGACGGGAGCCAGCAGTGAACCGCACGACCCTGTCCCTGATCGTCGGCACCACCGCCCTCGCCGCCGTCACCGGATTCGCCGCGCTCACCGCGCCGGCCGCCTCCGGCGGCGACACGGAGAAGGCCGCGGCCCGGCTGCCCGTTGAGCGCACCAGCCTGCTCTGCCCGGCGCCGAGCATCTCCGACCTCGCCGAGACCTCGTACACGTCGTTCACACCGGTCTCCCAGGGCGCGGGCGCGAGCGGTACGGCCGAACTGCGCTCCGCGACCGAGGAGTCGGGGGACGGCGGCACCACGAGCGAGGACAAGAAGACCGACAAGGCGACCGACAAGAAGACGGACGAGAAGGCCGCCGACAAGACCGGCGACAAGGCGGACAAGACGGCCGCGGGCAAGGCCGACAAGCCCGTCCTGGAGACCAAGGAACCCGGCAAGCCGGCCACCGGGGACAGCTCGGGGGCCGAGGCGCCCGCGCTCATCGGCACCGCCGAGGGCAAGTTCGCGCCGGGCTGGACCGTCCAGGAGACCACGGAGGTCGCCGCGGGCACCGGCCGCGGCCTGCTCGGCACCAACTGCACCGCCCCGGACACCGAGTTCTGGTTCCCGGGCGCAGGCACCACCGCCGACCGCACCGACTACGTACACCTGACCAACCCCGACGACTCCACCGCCGTCGTCGACATCGAGCTGTACGGCAAGGACGGCGCCCTCAAGTCCTCGGTGGCGGACGGCATCACGGTCCAGCCGCACTCCAGCGAGCCGATCCTGCTGTCCACGCTGACCGACGAGCAGCAGACCAACGTCACCGTCCACGTGAGCGTCCGCAGCGGCCGGGTCGCCGCCGCCGTCCAGGCCCTCGACGACAAGCTCGGCGGGGACTGGCTGGCCGCCTCCACGGACCCCTCGGGCAGTCTCGTACTGCCCGGCATCCCCAAGGACGCCACCTCCGTACGCCTGGTCGCCTTCGCGCGCGGTGACGACGACGCCGACCTGAAGGTGCGCCTCGCCACGCCCTCCGGGCTGATCACCCCCGCGGGCAACGAGACAGTGCATGTGAAGTCCGGCATGACCACCGCTGTCGACCTCGGCGCCCTGACGCGCGGCGAGGCGGGTTCCCTGGTGCTCACGCCCACCGAGAAGGCGGTGCCGGTCGTGGCCGCCGTGCGGGTCGTGCGCGGCAAGGGCGACAAGCAGGAGACCGCTTTCATCCCCGCGACCGGCCCGGTCGCCGCACGCGCGACGGTCGCCGACAACAGCGCCAAGGGGTCCACGCTCGCCCTGGCCGCCCCCGACGGGACCGCCAAGGTCAAGATCACCGCCTCCGCGGGCAGCGAGGGCGGTACGGCGGCGACGAAGACGTACACGATCAAGGGCGGCACCACCCAGAACGTCGAACTCCCGGTCCCGGGCGGCCTCAAGGGGACGTACGCGCTGACGGTCGAGCCGCTCTCCGGAGGCCCCGTCTACGCCTCCCGGATGCTCGCCGCCACCGAGGGCGGCGTGCCCGGCTTCACCGTCCAGACCCTTCCGGACGACCGGGGGACGGTGGAGGTGCCGCAGGCGGAGCAGGACCTCTCGGTCCTGCAGAAGTAGCCCGGGCCGGCCGCCGCGGCCCGGGTGGGTCCGCCCGCTAGGGGGTGTTTGAAAGTCCCGCACAGCACCCACGGCGCCCGGCACGCACCCTCGCCGCACCGGCCGAAGCCCCAAGTACGTCCAGTACGAGGGCCTTCGTCCGGCACGCCGAGGGCACGCACCGGACACCGCGGGCACCGCACAGGACTTTCAAACACCCCCTAGTCCTCGCCGTAGCGGGGGTCCACCGTCTCCGGGGTGAGCCCCAGCAACTCCGCGACCTGCTCCACGACGATCTCGTGCACCAGGGCCGCGCGCTCGTCGCGGCCCTTGGTGCGGATCTCGACCGGGCGCCGGTACACGACCACGCGCGCGGGGTGGTCCTCGCGCGCCGGGACCGTGCCGCCCAGTGGCACGGCCTCGTCGCTCCAGGCGTCGCCCGGAGCGTCCAGACGCGGCACTTCGAGGACGAGGAAGTCAATGTCGGCGAGCTGCGGCCAGCGCCGTTCGAGCCGCTCCACGGAGTCCTGCACCAGGTCCGCGAAGACCTCGGCACGACTCGCGGAGAGCGGCACCTGCGGCGGCGCCACGGGGCCGCGCATGCCTCGTCCATGGCGGTCACGGCGGCGGGGCCCGGGTGCGGCGGCGCGGGGCGGTACGGGGTTGTCCATCACTGGCGAAGCGTAGTCCCCGTACGCTCCGGGCGCCCGGCCACACGCGGCCGCGGGGCACCGTCCCGACATGTCGCACGATGACCGTTGCGGACAGCGCTCGACGAGTGTTCGGGATGTCACCCGATGACCATTCCGGCCAAGCTTGGGCTCGATTCCGTATCCCTCCAAGACCGTCGATCTCAAGGCAATTGACGGGGTTTGCACCAAGTGGTGATCGGATGCAGGTCTGTTCGGTATCTCGTCGAAGAGGGTCGTGCCTGGTCAGCGTGGTGTGCGAGGGGAGTTGTGTGCGCCGTTTCACACCACGACACGGTCGGGTGACCTGGGGGAGAGTCGTCGCGGCCCGCTCAAGAGTGCGGTACCGTCCAACGTCGTGAGCCCTGTACGTCGCTGTTCGCGCACCGCTTGCGGCCGTCCCGCCGTCGCGACGCTGACGTACGTCTACGCCGACTCGACCGCGGTCCTCGGCCCGCTCGCCACCTACGCCGAACCTCACTGCTACGACCTGTGCGCCGAGCACGCCGCACGCCTCACCGCGCCACGCGGCTGGGAGGTCGTCCGGCTCGCCGACTCCTCCGGTCCGTCCCGCCCCAGCGGTGACGACCTCGAAGCGCTCGCCAACGCGGTGCGCGAGGCCGCCCGCCCGCAGCAGCGCACCGCGGAGGCCGGTGGCGGCGGCAACGCGCGCACCGTCGACCCGATGCAGGTCGCGCGCCGCGGCCACCTGCGGGTGCTGCGCTCACCGGACAACTGAGTCCCCTCCAACGCCTCCGGCTCGTCCGACTCCGCCGACCTCACGTCGCGAGGGGGAGTCCGATCAGCCGCTTCACAGCGGACTGTCAGCCGGGGCGGGTAGTTTGGGGTGACCGAAGTGGACTTCTGGAGGGTTGGCCGTGACTGCTGATCTGTCGCAGCTCGTGAAGGCGTACGACGTACGTGGAGTGGTCCCGGACCAGTGGGACGAGTCGTTGGCCGAGCTGTTCGGGGCGGCCTTCGTCCAGGTGACCGGCGCGACCGCGATCGTGATCGGACACGACATGCGGCCTTCCTCGCCCGGCCTGTCGCGTGCCTTCGCGCGCGGCGCGGCGGCGCGCGGCGTCGACGTGACCGAGATCGGCCTGTGCTCGACGGACCAGCTGTACTACGCGTCGGGCGCGTTCGACCTGCCGGGCGCCATGTTCACGGCCTCCCACAACCCCGCGCAGTACAACGGCATCAAGATGTGCCGGGCGGGTGCCGCGCCCGTCGGCCAGGACACCGGCCTCGCCGAGATCCGCCAACTCGTGGAGTCCTGGCTCGACTCGGGCGCCCCGTCCTCGGACGCGACCCAGGGAACGATCACCCAGCGGGACACGTTGGAGGATTACGCGGCGCACCTGCGCGGCCTTGTCGACCTGACCTCCATCCGCCCCCTGAAGGTCGTCGTCGACGCGGGCAACGGCATGGGCGGACACACCGTCCCGACCGTCTTCGCCGGCCTGCCGCTGACCCTCGTGCCGATGTACTTCGAGCTGGACGGCACGTTCCCCAACCACGAGGCCAACCCGCTCGACCCGAAGAACATCGTCGACCTGCAGCAGCGTGTACGCGAGGAGGGCGCCGACCTCGGCATCGCCTTCGACGGCGACGCGGACCGCTGCTTCGTCGTCGACGAGCACGGCGACCCGGTCGCACCGTCCGCCATCACCGCGCTGGTCGCCTCCCGCGAGCTCGCCAAGCACGGCGGCAAGGGCACGATCATCCACAACCTCATCACCTCCTGGTCGGTCCCCGAGGTCGTCCGCGAGAACGGCGGCACCCCGGTCCGCACCCGCGTGGGCCACTCGTTCATCAAGGCGGAGATGGCCAGGTCCGGCGCCATCTTCGGCGGCGAGCACTCCGCGCACTACTACTTCAAGGACTTCTGGAACGCGGACACGGGCATGCTCGCCGCGCTCCACGTCCTCGCGGCGCTCGGCGGCCAGGAGGGCACGCTCTCCGCCCTGGTCGCGCAGTACGACCGCTACGCCGCCTCCGGCGAGATCAACTCCACGGTCGACGACCAGACGGCCCGCCTCGCCGCGATCAAGACGGCGTACGAGGGCCAGGAGGGCGTCACCCTCGACGAACTCGACGGCCTCACCATCACCGCCGCCGACTGGTGGTTCAACGTCCGCCCCTCCAACACGGAACCCCTCCTCCGCCTGAACGCCGAGGCGCGGGACGAGGCGACCATGGCGAAGGTGCGGGACGAGGTCCTGGCGATCATCAGGGGCTGAGGTAGATCTTTCAGCCCGTCCGGCGTTTGAGGCCGAGCGCGAAGCGCGACAAGCGGGGAGAGGGGGCGAAGCCCCCAGGACCACGGGACGGGAAGGGGCGGAGGGGGCGAAGAAACCAGCCGCCTCCACCCCGGTGCCGGACCCTGTCCACAGGGACCGGCACCCCGCGCGTCACGGCGGTACCCTGACCAGGCCGCATTCCACTGTTCGGAAGGACACACCATGCCGCTCGAAGCGGGCCTCCTGGAGATCCTCGCCTGCCCCGCCTGCCACGCCCCGCTCAAGGAGCAGGACACGGACGGCCAGGCGGAGCTGGTCTGCACCGGCCAGGGCTGCGGCCTCGCCTACCCCGTGCGCGACGGGATCCCCGTACTGCTCGTCGACGAGGCCCGCCGCCCCGCGTAAGCGCGGAGGCGCGCAAGCGCAAGCGACCACCGTCGCGACTGCCCGGACGTACCCCCGGCGATCGGAGGCTGCCGACCCATGCTCGACGAATCGCTGCTCGACGACCCCGACGCGCTCGCCCGCGCCGACCGCCGTGAGCTGCTGCGCGGCGCCGCCGAGGCCGGCGCCCGCGTCCGCACCGCGGTCCGGCACGCCACCGAGGCAGGCATCCCGGACCTGAAGCCCGACGGGCGCCCGCGCTCCGTCCTGATCGCCGGCCCCGGCATGGCCGCCACAGGCGTCGCCGAACTCCTCGGCACCCTCGCCGGGACCAGCTGCCCCGTCACCCGGCTCACCCCGGGCGGCGTCGCCCCCGCGGCAGGCGCCCTGCGCTGGGAACTGCCCGGCTGGGCGGGCCCCGTGGACCTGCTCCTGATCGCCACCCCTGACGGCTCGGAACCCGGCCTCTCGCTGCTGGTCGAGCAGGCGTACCGGCGCGGCTGCACCGTCGCCGCCGTAGCCCCGTCGAACTCCCCGGTGACCGAGTCGATCGAGAGCACGCACGGCCTGTTCGTACCCATGGCGACCGCCCCGTACGAGGTGGAGGCGCCCCTCGCCGCGTCCGCGCCCGGCGTCCTGTGGGCGCTGCTCACCCCGCTGCTCGCGCTCCTGGACCGCACCGGCCTGCTCGCGGCACCCTCCGAGGCACTGCAGAAGGTCGCCGACCGCCTCGACCTCGTCGCCGAGCGCTGCGGTCCGGCCATCGCGACCTACAGCAACCCCGCCAAGACCCTCGCCGTCGAGCTCGCCGAGGCACTCCCGGTGATCTGGACGGAGGGCACCTCCGCCGGCCCCGCGGGCCGCCGTTTCACCGCCGCGCTCGCCGAACTCGCGGGCCGCCCCTCGCTCACCGCCGAACTCCCCGAGGCGCTCGCCTCGCACAGCGTGCTGCTCGCGGGCGCACTCGCCGCTGGCGCGGACCCCGACGACTTCTTCCGCGACCGGGTCGAGGAGGCACAGGCCCTCCACGCACGCGTGGTGCTGCTCCGCGACCGCCCGATCGGCGGACTGAGCGCCGCCCCCGCGGCCCGCGAGCTCGCCCTCGGCCACGACACCGCCATCAGCGAACTCGGACCGGAGGAGGGCACCGAGCTGGAGACCCTCGCCGAGCTGATCGCCGTCACGGATTTCGCCGCCGTTTACCTGGCGCTCGCTTCAGGGGCCTGATCTTGACCCACGCCCCGCTCACGCCCCGTGAGCAGCGTGGCTCACACCGCGCGAACCTCGTGGCTCCCGCCGCGTGAGCATCTCGGGTCACGCCGGCCGAACAGCGTACGTACGGAGAAGAAGACACACCATGGACCGCCTGGAGAACACCGTCCGCCCCTACGCCTGGGGCTCCACCACCGCCATCCCGCGGCTGCTCGGCGTGGAGCCGACCGGCGAACCGCAGGCGGAGATGTGGATGGGCGCCCACCCCGGCGCGCCCTCGCGCACCGCACGCGGTCCCCTCACCGAGCTCATCGACGAGGCCCCCGAGAAGGAACTCGGCGCGGCGGCCGTCGCCAAATTCGGCCCGCGCCTGCCCTTCCTCCTCAAGATCCTCGCCGCGGGCGCCCCCCTCTCCCTCCAGGTGCACCCCAACCTCGAACAGGCGAGGGAGGGTTACGAGGACGAGGAGCGCCGCGAAATCCCCGTCGGCGCCGCGCACCGCAACTACAAGGACGCCAACCACAAGCCCGAACTGATCTGCGCCCTCACCGAGTTCGACGGCCTCTGCGGCTTCCGCGCCCCCGACGAGGCCGCCGAACTCCTCGCAGGCCTGGACGTCGACTCCCTGAAGCCGTACGTCGACCTGCTGCACGCCCACCCCGAAGAGGCCGCACTGCGCGAGGTCCTCACGGCGCTGCTCTCCGCCGACCGCGACGAGATGGCCGACACGGTCACCGAGGCCGCGACCGCCTGCGCACGCCTCGGCGGCTCCTATGAGCCCTACGCCGACATCGCGCACCACTACCCGGGCGACCCCGGCGTCATCGCCGCGATGCTCCTCAATCACGTCCAACTCCAGCCCGGCGAAGCTCTGTTCCTCGGTGCGGGCGTCCCGCACGCGTACCTGAACGGCCTCGGCGTCGAGATCATGGCCAACTCCGACAACGTCCTGCGCTGCGGTCTGACCCCCAAGCACGTCGACGTCCCCGAACTCCTGCGCATCGTCCGCTTCGAGGCGAGCGACCCCGGCGTCCTGCGCCCCGAGGCGTCCCCCGACGGCGAAGAGGTCTACGCGACCCCCATCGACGAGTTCCGCCTCTCCCGCTACGTCCTCCCCGAGGGCGCGGCCCCGCACGACCTGACCCTGACGACCCCGCAGATCCTGCTGTGCACCGCGGGTTCCGTCCGGGCCGGGGAGCACCCGCTCACCCCCGGCGAGTCCGTCTTCGTACCGGCGGGCGAACAGGCCGGCGTCTCCGGCGCGGGCACGCTCTTCCGGGCCACTGTGGTGGCCTGACGCGTCCTTGGCGGACAGGGCTGCAACAATGGCCCACCGGCAAAGCAGGGGCAAAGGCCTGGACGGCGTACGAGAGTACGAACCGGTCGCGGGACGGCGTTACGAAGGGACAGCAGGAGCACATGAGCGCTTCAGGCGGCACCAAAGCGATCGTGGCGGCACTCGGCGCCAACCTCGCGATCGCGGTATCGAAGTTCGTGGCGTTCGCCTTCAGCGGTTCGTCGTCGATGCTCGCCGAGGGCGTCCACTCGCTCGCCGACTCAGGCAACCAGGCCCTGCTTCTGATCGGCGGCAAGAAGGCCGAGCGAGAGGCGACCCCGGAACACCCCTTCGGCTACGGCCGCGAGCGGTACATCTACGCCTTCCTGGTCTCGATCGTCCTCTTCTCGGTCGGCGGCATGTTCGCCGTCTACGAGGGCTACGAGAAGATCAAGCACCCGCACGACATCGAGCACTGGTACTGGCCGGTGGGCGTCCTCGTCTTCGCGATCATCGCCGAGGGCTTCTCCTTCCGCACCGCCATCAAGGAGTCCAACCAGCTGCGTGGCGGGCTGTCCTGGTCGCAGTTCGTCCGCCGCGCCAAGGCCCCCGAGCTGCCCGTCGTCCTCCTGGAGGACTTCGGCGCGCTCATCGGTCTGGTCCTCGCGCTCGGCGGCGTCGGCCTGGCCCTGCTCACCGGTGACGGCATCTGGGACGGCATCGGCACCCTCTGCATCGGCATCCTGCTCATCCTGATCGCCCTCGTCCTGGCCGCCGAGACCAAGTCCCTGCTGCTCGGCGAGGCCGCGGGCGTCGACGAGGTCAAGAAGATCGAGGCCGCGATGGTCGACGGCGACACGGTCACCGGCGTCATCCACATGCGCACGCTCCACCTCGGCCCCGAGGAACTGCTGATCGCCGCCAAGATCGCCGTTCAGCACGACGACACGGCCGCCGAGGTCGCCTCCGCCATAAACGCGGCCGAGGCCCGCATCCGCGCCGCCGTCCCGATCGCCCGCGTGATCTACCTGGAGCCGGACATCTACAGCGAGACCGAGGCGGCGAAGGGCCCGGACCGCGAGGCCACGCCCGGCGGCCCGGCGCAGACCCCCGGACACTGACCTCTCCTCGTACGCCGCTACTCCTGCCGTACGTGCCCGGGGGTCCGCCTGAAGCAGGGCGGGCCCCCGAGGTCGTTCACAGCTGCCACAGCTGCCACAGCTGTCACACCTGTCATACCTGCACGGGCCACGGCGGCATCGGCGGCACCACCTGCCGCCGCCGTACGACCAGGGCGGCGATCCCGAAGCCGAGCCCGACGAGCGCGAGAACCAGTCCGACCAGCGCCGCCGAGATCCACACGAGGGCCCCTCCGAACCCGTCGACGACCCGGCCCAGCACAGCTCCGTCCGCCACCGTCCCCTGATGACCGACGCTCGTGTAGAACCGCGAGTCCATCGAGTTCGCCCGATAGTCGCCCAGCAGGAACAACCGCCCCGCCGGCACCTTCACGTCGTACGGCCTGACCCCGTCGGCGACACCGTCCTTCAGATACGGCTCGTCCAGCGGCTTCCCGTTGACGGTGACCCGCTCGTCCGCCCCCGAGCCCTCGCAGCACACCACCCGGTCACCGCCGACCCCGATCACCCGCTTGATCAGGGCTCCCTTGATCTCCGGCTCGGGCGCCTCGAAGAGCACGACGTCCCCCCGGCGCACCTCGTCGCCGTCCAGCCGCTCCACGACGAGGCGCTTCCCGACGGTGTAGGTGGGCGCCATGCTCCCGCCCGCCACCGTCACAGACGTATAGACCGACCGTACGTACAGCAGCGAACCGACGACCATCACCAGCCCCAACGGCCCCAACAGCCAGGCTGTGACCGCCAGCCCTCGTACCCTGCGCATCGCTGCTCCCTCCCCATGCGGCACATCCGCGGGGGCAGAGGCTAGCGGCCTGCTGTGAACGCACGGTGCCCGGCCCACCCGCCTCCCGTGCTCCTCCGGCCCCCCTCGGGAGTGCCGCCGAGTCCGGAGCCGGACTGGGGCGGGCCGGTCCGACCGGTGTAGCTTGGTGACTGAGCCAGACGTCGCTGCTGATGGCGGTCGGGCGGTCCCACCGCGGACCGGCCGAGGGAGAGAGGGCCTCCGACGGACTGCGCTGCGCGCACCGCGGGCACGTCTGTGCCCTCGCCAGGGCACCCATGTGTCCGCCGCCGCGCAGACCAGCCGTACCCACCTCGCCCCAACCCCGAGGAGCAGCTCTCCATGACGACTGTCGACAACCGGCAGGACTTCAAGGTCGCCGATCTCTCCCTGGCCGAGTTCGGCCGCAAGGAGATCACCCTCGCCGAGCACGAGATGCCCGGCCTGATGTCCATCCGCAAGGAGTTCGCCGCCACTCAGCCGCTGGCCGGCGCCCGGATCATGGGCTCGCTGCACATGACCGTGCAGACCGCCGTCCTGATCGAGACCCTGGTCGCCCTGGGCGCCGAGGTCCGCTGGGTGTCCTGCAACATCTTCTCCACCCAGGACCACGCGGCCGCCGCCATCGCGGTCGGCCCGAACGGCACGCCCGAGAACCCGCAGGGCATCCCGGTCTTCGCCTGGAAGGGCGAGACCCTGGAGGAGTACTGGTGGTGCACGGAGCAGGCGCTGACCTGGCCGAACACCCCCACCGGCGGCCCGAACATGATCCTCGACGACGGCGGCGACGCCACCCTCCTCGTCCACAAGGGCGTCGAGTACGAGAAGGACGGCAAGGTCCCCTCGCCCGACACCGCCGAGAACGACGAGCACCGCGTCATCCTCGAACTCCTCAACCGCACCATCACCGACGGCTCGCAGAAGTGGACCCAGCTGGCGTCCGAGATCCGCGGCGTGACCGAGGAGACCACGACCGGCGTCCACCGCCTGTACGAGATGCACCGCGACGGCACCCTCCTGTTCCCGGCGATCAACGTGAACGACGCCGTCACCAAGTCGAAGTTCGACAACAAGTACGGCTGCCGCCACTCCCTGATCGACGGCATCAACCGCGCCACCGACGTCCTCATCGGCGGCAAGACCGCGGTCGTCTGCGGCTACGGCGACGTGGGCAAGGGCTGCGCGGAGTCCCTGCGCGGACAGGGCGCCCGCGTGATCATCACCGAGATCGACCCGATCTGTGCCCTGCAGGCGGCGATGGA
Source organism: Streptomyces sp. SAS_270 (assembly GCF_052543295.1). NCBI lineage: Bacteria > Bacillati > Actinomycetota > Actinomycetes > Kitasatosporales > Streptomycetaceae > Streptomyces > Streptomyces sp. SAS_270. Next base: position 4,059 of record NZ_JBMNDS010000020.1, on the reverse strand, counting down.
CGGCTACCAGGTCACGACCCTCGACGAGGTCATCGACAAGGCCGACATCTTCGTCACCACGACGGGCAACAAGGACATCATCATGGCCGCCGACATGGCCAAGATGAAGCACCAGGCGATCGTCGGCAACATCGGCCACTTCGACAACGAGATCGACATGGCCGGCCTCGCGAAGATCCCCGGCATCGTCAAGGACGAGGTCAAGCCGCAGGTCCACACCTGGACGTTCTCCGACGGCAAGGTGCTCATCGTCCTGTCCGAGGGCCGCCTGCTGAACCTGGGCAACGCCACCGGCCACCCGTCGTTCGTGATGTCCAACTCGTTCGCGGACCAGACCCTGGCCCAGATCGAGCTGTTCACCAAGCCCGACGAGTACCCGACCGACGTCTACGTGCTGCCCAAGCACCTCGACGAGAAGGTCGCCCGTCTCCACCTCGACGCGCTCGGCGTGAAGCTCACGACCCTCCGCCCCGAGCAGGCCTCGTACATCGGTGTCGAGGTCGATGGCCCGTACAAGTCGGACCACTACCGCTACTGATTCGGACCACTACCGCTACTGATACCGCCACCGAGTCGGTAACCCAGCTCGCGGTGGGTGCGTCCGTGCACTGACGCACCCCTCAGCAGCAGGTCCCAGGCAGGCCCCCGCACCCCCGTGCCGGGGGCCTGCCCGTGTCCGGACCAGCCCGTCAGAACCCAGGACCCCCATGCCCCGCGGCCGATATTCGCTTCATGACCCGCATGACCACACCCCTCTCGGTGAAGAGCACTTCCACTGCGCGCCCGGCCCCTCCGGCTGGCGCTACGTCTCCCAGCTGACCACCCCTTCCGGCGACCACGCCGGCTCCGTCGATCTCGCCCTCGACGACCTCGGCCGCCCCATCCGTCTCGAACTCAACGCCGCCGGCTGGCAGGTCCGCGGCGCCGCGCTCGACGGCGTCACCTGGGTCCGCACCGACCCCACCGGCACTCAGGCCACCGAAGGCAACGTCCGCGCCCACGCCTTCACCGGCACATCCCCCGCGTTCCTTGTCGCCACCGCCCGTCTCCTCCGCCTCACCCCTTCCGCCTCCGCAACCCGCGTACGCCTCGTCGCCTTCACGGACCCGGTCCTCGCCCCGCGCACCGTGGACCAGTCCTGGGCCTTGATCTCGAGAGAAACACACGCCACTGACAACGCCCCCCTCGCGGTGGACGAATACCAGGTCACAGCCCTGGACACGGGGGAGCAGCACGCCGTGCACATCTCCGGCGACGTGGTTCTCGCAGCGCCCGGCATCGAGCTGGAACACCTCGAATCACCACCGTCGGTGTTCACCTGACGGAGCGTCGGTGCTCGACCGGCCCGCGGAGAAGGGGAAGTGACGGCCGGTCAGGAGGGCGGCACGAACCCGGTCGCGGGACTGTCGGCCTGACGACCGCCCTGCGGTGCCTGAGCAGCCTGCTGTGATGCCGCGTCAGGGGAATGATCGCCCGAGGGCTGACCGGCCGCCCCTGAGTTCGCTGCCGGGTAGGCGGGAGCCGCCGGCGGATACGGAGATGGATACGGATACGGATAGGCGGTGCCGGGGTGGTGCACCGGCGGACCGTCAGCGCCCGCCGCCCCGGTCATCCCGGCCGCACCGGTCGACCCGACCGTCCCTGTCGCCGCCACCCCGGGTCCGGCCGGGCGCGCGTACGGGTTGACGGCCGCCGCGCCGCCGAAGGTCCGTCGAGCCTCTCGCGACTGCCGCTCCTGCACCACGGCCGCCAGATACGCGGCCGGCGGCACGCCCTGCGGCGCCGGAGCGCCCGTACGAACAGCGAGGTCACCGGCGAGTCGTTCCGCCATCGCCGCACCGACCTGCGGATCCAACTGCCGCATCCGCGTCAGGTACTGGCGGACGGCCAGCCACAGGCCGTCAGGAACCGCGGACAGATCGAGCCCGGAGAACCGCCCCGCCAGCCAGGGCGGCGGCGGAGGCATGAAAGGCATGTGCCCGACCGGCACCCTTTCCCGTACGACGAGAGTGCCCGCGAAGACGTCACCGAGCCGCCGCCCCCGTGCCGAGACCAACGAGGCGACGCACGCGACGATCCCGAACGTCATCAAAATCTCCACCACACCCACAGCGCCGCGCACCAGCGCATGCCGGAACCGAATCGGCCCGCCGTCGTCCCGCACCACCCGCAACCCGAAGACCAGCTTTCCCAGGGAACGGCCGTGACTGAGCGTCTCCACCGCTATGGGCCCCCCGACCAGGACGAGAACGAAACTCGCGATCGAGACCGCTACCTGCGCCGCTTCGTCGAGAGCGGCCGTCGAGGCCACCAGGGCGATGGTCACCGCGATGTAGACCAGCATCCCCACGACCAGGTCGAGCAACACGGCCAGCGCACGGCTCGGCAACTTCGCGGGGCGCAGCTCCAGCGCCACCGCCTCGCCCGTCACTAGCTCACTCACGCCTGCCGTCCTTCCCCTGACCTGCCCCGAGAACGGCCAGTCTGCCAAGCTGAGGACACATCGCGCCGCAGTACGACAAGCTGACACCCGAGACGAGCAGCCGAGGAGCAGGCAACCCGATGGACCTCGACGTCTTCGTGTCCGCACACCGCGCCGAGTGGGACCGGCTCGACGCGCTGCTGCGCCGCCGGCGCCGTCTCACCGGAGCCGAGGCAGACGAACTCGTCGCCCTTTACCAGCGCACGGCCACGCATCTGTCCGTGATCCAGTCCAGCGCCCCCGACCCTCAGCTCACCGGTCGGCTCAGTCAACTCGTGGCACGCGCGCGTAGTGCCGTGACAGGAACGCGCCGCGCTTCTTGGCGTGACGTCACCCGCTTCCTTGCGCACGGTTTCCCCGCGGCGGTCTATCGCTCACGCCACTGGTGGGTGCCCACGGCGCTCGTCTCCACCGCGGTAGCGATCCTCCTGGGGTGGTGGATCGGCACACACCCCGAAGTCCAGTCCTCGCTCACCACCCCCAGCGAACTGCGCGAGCTCACCCGCCCGGGTGGCCAGTACGAGACCTACTACTCGAGCCATCCCGCCACGTCCTTCGCCGCCCAGGTGTGGACGAACAACGCCCAGGCCGCCGCGATGTGCCTGGTCCTGGGCATCTTCCTGGGACTCCCGGTCCTCTGGATCCTGCTTCAGAACATGGTCAACGTCGGCGCAGGCATCGGCCTGATGACCTCGGCCGGCCGCCTCGACACGTTCCTCGGCCTCATCCTTCCGCACGGCCTTCTGGAACTGACCGCCGTCTTCGTGGCTGCGGGAACGGGCCTGCGCCTGGGCTGGACCGTGATCGACCCGGGCCCCCGGTCCCGCCGTACGGCCCTCGCCGAAGAGGGCCGGGCCGCCCTGGGCATGGCGATAGGCCTGGCCCTGGTCCTCTTCGTCTCGGGAGCCATCGAAGGCTTCGTCACCCCATCGGGGCTCCCCACCTGGGCCCGCATCGCCATCGGCGTCGCAGCCGAGCTGGCCTTCCTGGCGTACGTCTTCGTCCTGGGGGGTCGCGCGGCCCGCGCCGGTGACACCGGTGACGTCAGCGACTCCGAGCGCAGCGCCACACTTCCGACGGCCGCTTGATGTGCAGACACCTCGGTGGACCTGTTAGTCTCCTCTTCGCCCACAAGACCGTTGACACGGTTCGAGTGGGGAGGTAGATTCGAACAGTTGCCTAGAGCTGGACACGTCCGGCGGCAACGGTTGACATCTGCTGGCTTCTTGTGAATGCGATTCCCGAGAAGCCCTCCCGATTATTCAGGAATGAGTCGCCGGTCAGTCCGGCCAAAAACTTCTGATAAAGTCGGGCTCGCCGAAAGAGAGCCGAAAGGCAATCAAATAGGCAAAGGCCCTCCAACGGCCACCGGAAACAAATTCCGACCGGAAACGGAACGGAAAAAGGATCTGGTAAGGTTGGAAACACAGAAGGGAAGCGCCCGGAGGAAAGCCCGAGAGGGTGAGTACAAAGGAAGTGTCCGTTCCTTGAGAACTCAACAGCGTGCCAAAAATCAACGCCAGATATGTTGATACCCCGTCTCCGGCCGATCGGTCGGGGCGAGGTTCCTTTGAAAA